>NZ_JBSSEF010000034.1:0-30535 GCF_054061455.1 Thermostichus sp. OS-CIW-20 | reverse complement strand
ACGAGGGGATTCGGGCCTGGATGGCGCCGCAGGACCAGCCGCACGAGCGCTTTGAGTTCCCCGAGGAAGTCCTGCCCCGCGGCAACGCGCTCTAAGGAATCGTTGCCTGCCCCTTGCCAGGGATCCGCTCCTGGCAAGTCTAGGGATCCCAGAGGTTTGCGGATCCCTTTTTTTATCGGTTGCAAGGCGGCTGGGCTCGCAGGCGGGCGCAAATGGCCTGCCAAACCTGTTCCGCCAACTGGGACGGGCTGGCTTCTGAATGGATGGGCACCCGCACGTCGGCCTGGGCGTAGAAGGGTTCTCGCTCCTGCATCAGCCTCTGCAGGGCAGCTTGGGGATCGGGGGTTTGCAAGAGGGGCCGTTGGCCAGGATCCCGCTTTAGGCGTTGCCAAATGAGCTCAGGGGCCGCATCCAGCCAAACGGTGAGGCCGTGGTGCAGGTAGCTCCAATTTTTGGGCCGCAGCACGATGCCGCCCCCCGTAGCAACCACCAGGCGGGTGTAGCCGCTGAGCTGAGCCAGCACCTGGGTTTCCAGCTCCCGGAAGTGGGCCTCCCCCTGCTCGGCAAAGATCTGGGCAATCGAGCAGCCCGCCACCTGCTCCACCAGGGCATCGGTATCGAAGAAGGGGCGGCGCAACTGGGCGGCCAGCTCAGCTCCCAGGGTGGACTTGCCGCTGGCCATCATGCCAATCAAATAGACGGTCACGCCACGCAGGCGTTCGGCTTCTTCCGGCTGAATCATGAGATGGGCAAAGATCCGCTAGGGACTTAAACGTATCCGTGCTCGGCCAGAAACTCCAGAGAAAGGCCGCTCTCCGGCGGAGCCAGGCCCAACAATTTTTCCACATACTTGCCCAGCATGTCCGCCTCCACGTTCACCGGATCCCCCACCTGCAGCAAGGAGAGGTTGGTCTCGCGGTAGGTCTGCGGGATCACCGCCACCTTGAACCAGCAGCCCCCCTGGCGCACCTCGGCAACGGTCAGGCTGACCCCGTTGACGGCCACGCTGCCTTTGGGCACGATGTAGCGACCGATCTCCGCCGGCACCTTGAAGCTCAGCTCCCAGGCGTTGCCGGTGGCCGCTTGCTCCCACAGTTGTCCCACCCCATCGATATGGCCGCTGACGAAATGCCCCCCCAGCTTGTCTCCCACCCGCAGGGACGGCTCGAGGTTAACGGTGCGCGGGCCGGATCCCTGGCCCCAGACCGAGCGCCGCAGCGTTTCCGGCGAGACATCGGCCAAAAAGCCATCGGGCAGGATCTCCACCACCGTCAGGCAGAGGCCGTCCACTGCCACGCTGTCGCCATAAGCCAACTGCGGCTGTAGCTCTGGACAGATAACCCGTATTTGGGAAGAGGAGATCAACTGAGCTGTACCCAAACTGCGCACCAGACCCGTAAACATAGTTTCGGCCTCCTTGGCCCGCTTTCTAAGCTTTGGCCTGATCCCCAAGGGGGGCAGGGGATCCCCGCCATGGGCTGGGCGGGTTGGTTTTGGCTCCTCGGGGAGAGTAGGGGGTGTGCTCTTGCTGCTGGGCCTGGGCCAAAAGCCGCTCCACCTCGGCGACGAGCTGGCTTTCGCTAAAAGGCTTGGTCAGGTAGCCGGTTGCTCCCGACCACTTGCCGCGGATGCGATCCAGCAAACTATCCCGCGAGGTAACCATCAGGATAGGGAGAGACTTGAACTCTTCCAGGCTACGCACAATGCGGCAGAGTTCTATGCCGTCGATCCCGGGCATGGCGATGTCCATCAACAACAGGTGAGGCCGGTGCTGAAACAAAAGGGGGAGCACCTCGGCGGGGTTGCCCGTTGTGATCACGTGATATTTGGATAGGTACTGCCGCAGGATTTCTTGCATCACGACACTGTCGTCCACCGCCAAGAGGGTTGTGGGAGCGTGGCGCTTAGCCTGCAGCAGTTCTGGGGGCGTTTGCAGGCTCACCAGACCTTTTTTGGCCCAGGCAGCGAAAAGGCCGGCCACCTCCAGCCGATCCCGACACAGCTTCTTGGCAATGGCCTCTAGCGACTGGCCATCTTTGGTGAGGGCGTTTAGCTTTTGCCGCTGTTCGTCGGTAAGGCGATAGCGGTTGACCCGATCCCAGTTGACCACCGGCACCGCCAGCATGGTGGGAACGGCCACCCGCAACTCCGCCCAGCGATCGTGGCGGCGAGCCGCTTCTTGTAGCAGCGGCTCCAACTCAAACCCGCCAATGGGGGCCTCTTGGGCAACCCGTTCCTGCACTTCAAAGGAACAGGTGCCTGCCCGCTCAAAGAGATAGCGATCGAAATCGGTGAGCAGGTTGAGCCAGAGCGCGTCTTCCAGCTCACCTGGCTTGATCAGGCCCAACTGGGCGATGGCCTCTAGCAGTTCCGGCAGGGAGTTGTCTTTTATCAGCCGCTCCTGCAGCACTCGGATAGCCCGCTGCGACCATTCCAAGTTGAGGCGGGGAATAAAGCGGGATAGGCGCTTTAGCAGGATCTGAGGGTTGAGGGGCTGATCGGCGGAAAAGAGCAGTCTGCCGTAGTAGTAGGTCAGCACCCAAGGCTCCGTGCCCTCGGCGGGATCCCCCCCTTTGAGGTGGAGGTGCAGATAGCCGGTGCTAAACTGCCGACCTTGCTGCCGGAGCAGGGGCGCCAGTTCCCCCGCTGCAAACACAAAATGGGACATGGGACATCCTCCCGGCCAGCCTCTGCAGTCCAAATGCGCAGGGATTCACCTCGGCCACACACCCAAGCTTGCAGAGGCAGCCGTGATTCACGGCTGCTTCATCTCATTATCGTCTCTTTACCAAAAAGAAACACAAGAGGATAGCTTGGTAGCCCCGTACTTGAGTGCGGGGCGAAAAAGCCCTTGAGCCACTTTAGTTGCTTCTTTGTTATATAGAGCTTCTCCAGGAAAACAACCTACTGCGGTGCAAAACCGGCGCGGCAATAACTAACCTGGAGGAACTTCAGTCCGAAGTAAGCAGAACTTTGAGGTTATGCCTCAAAGGACTGTCTAGGGGTGTCTTGACAGCGCCTTCGCGAGTCCATTTTGGGCTGCGTAAGAATCCCCTGGGTGGGAGTGTCAAAGGCAGAACTCTGGGAACCCTACCAGCAGCCGCCCGACCGGAACCGCTGCAAGGCTCAGGCTGGGCTCGCGGCTGCAACAATCCCGTCGGCTACAAGTTTAGAGTCTCTCGCTGGGCCCGGAGCAATTCTTGGATGCCGGCCTGGGCCATATCCAACATTTGCAACAGTTGCGAGCGGTCGAAGCAGCCGGCTTCGGCGGTGCCCTGAATCTCGATCAAGGCTCCCTGCTCGTTCATGACAATGTTCATGTCCACTTCCGCTTGGCTGTCCTCCTCGTAGCACAAATCCACCAGCACCTCGCCTCGCACGATCCCCACCGAAAGGGCTGCCACCTGCTGCCGCAAGGGGGATCCCTGCGCCGGATCCAGCAGCCCCTGTTTGTAAAGCCAAGTGATGGCGTCGTGCAGGGCCACATAGCCACCGGTGATGGCGGCGGTGCGCGTGCTGCCATCGGCCTGCAGGACGTCGGCATCGACAGTGATGGTGCGGGATCCCAGCTTGTGGAAATCCAAGGCGGCGCGCAGGCTACGCCCGATGAGCCGTTGGATCTCGGCGGTGCGGCCTGAGACTTTTAGCGTCTCTCGCGGCTGGCGCTGTTGGGTGGCGGTGGGCAGCATGCGGTACTCCGCTGTCAGCCAGCCTTGGCCGGTGTTCTGCAAAAAGGGGGGGACTTCTTCGGCCACACTGGCGGTGCAGAGGACATGGGTATCGCCAAACTTCACCAGCACTGAGCCCGGAGCGTAGCGGGTGAAGTGGCGCTGAAAGGAAATCGGGCGCAATTGGGCAGCCGTGCGACCATCGGGGCGTTGCCAGCTCATGAGCAGTTCAAAAAAGGATCCCTCGCATTGTCAGTCATGTTCGCCCGAGGCAGCTCACGGCTTGGAATCTCTACAGAAGTGCCGCCGGCGCCTTGACAGGCGGGGGTCTGGAGGATCGCAGCCGTGGGCCGGTTGGGCAGGTTACAGTTGAGCAGGTTACAGTGTAAAGAAGTTCTTAACTCTCATTTCCTGCTGTTGCTATTGTTGCGGCAAGACAATGCTGCAAGAGCAGTCCTACGGGACAACGGCCAAGACAGGAAGCGACAAGGACAAGATTGCCCATGCTTCACCTCCTGCTGCAACAGCTGCGCCGATCCACTTTGGATCCCCTGCAAGAGATCTGCTGGACGCCGGAACTGATCGGGATCCTGCTGGTGTACTTTGTGCAGGGGGCGGTGGGGCTGGCGCGGCTGGCCACCAGTTTTTACTTGAAGGATAGCCTGGGCCTGGGGCCGGCGCAGACGGCGGCGCTGATGGGCTTTGCCGTCATTCCCTGGACCCTCAAGCCTCTTTACGGCCTCCTCTCCGATACGCTGCCGCTGGCAGGCTACCGCCGCCGTCCCTACCTCTTGCTCTCCGGGCTGCTGGGGTGTGGGGCTTGGCTAGGGATGGCCCTGTGGGCGCCAACGGCTGAGTTGGCAATGCTGTGGATGGTTTTGGGATCCCTGGCGGTGGCGGTGGGGGATGTCATTGTGGATTCGCTGCTGGTGGAGCGGGTTCACGGCAGCGACTGGGCGGGGACGGGCACGCTGCAGTCTTTGTCCTGGGGGGCGACGGCGCTGGGATCTCTGCTCACGGCCTATGCCGGAGGGGCACTCCTAGACCACTATCCCCCCCAGGTGGTGTTTGGGCTGACGGCCTTGTTGCCGCTGCTGATCGCCCTGGCGGCTTGGGTGATTGTGGATCAGCCGGTGGCCTGCTCCTTTGGCTGGGATCCCTTGCGGCAGCAGGTGGGACAGGTGTGGCAGGCGCTGCGGCAACCCAGCATTCTCTTGCCGGTGTTGTTTGTCTTTATCTGGCAGGCAACCCCCAGCGCCGACGTGGCCCTGTTTTATTTTTTTACCAGCGATCTCGGCTTTGGGCCGGGGTTTTTAGGCCAGGTGCGGCTGGTTACCAGCGTCGCCAGCTTGGTGGGGGTGGCGATCTTTCAGGTGTATCTGCGGCGGATCCCGCTGCGGCCTCTATTTGGCTGGATGACGGTTCTCTCGGCAGGGCTGGGCCTAACCAGCCTCATTTTGGTCTATCACCTCAACCGGGCCTGGGGCATCGACGATCACTGGTTTAGTCTGGGGGATAGCCTGGTGCTGACGGTGGCAGGGCAGATTGCCTTTATGCCGGTGTTGGTCTTGGCTGCCCGCCTCTGCCCGCCGGGAATCGAAGCTACCCTCTTCGCCTTGCTGATGTCGGCTTTTAACCTGGCGGGGTTTCTCTCTCAAGAGTTGGGATCCCTGCTCATGCACGCGCTGGGGGTAACCGAGAGCGATTTCAGCCATCTGGGGCTGCTGCTGCTATTGACCAACCTGTCCACCCTCTTGCCCCTGCCGCTTTTGGGCTGGCTGCCGGAAGGGGGAGCAGATCTGGAGGCGGAAGCCCACGCTTCTCTCGAAGCCTTTTTGCAGGAGGTGCGCGCGGAAGAGGCCGAGGCAGGGATGGAGGCAATCCCTTTGGGACAGACGGACATCACCTATTCTTGAGGGGCTGGCTGCCAATCAGACGCACTCCTAGAGGCACCCCTCACCCCCAGCTCTTCTCCCAGAGGGAGAGAGGAGCTAGAGGTGGAGACGGCGTTCGGCTTCGCCATGCTTGAGTGCGAACTATCAATTGAGACTCCCACCGCCTAAAGGCGGGGGATTCTTACGCAGTCCACAAAAGAACCCGCAACGGCGTTGTCAAAGCGCCTCTAGACAGTTCCTGAAGGCAAAGCCCCAAGGTTCTGCTGACTTTCTTAAGCAGGTTGGCGGCAGCATTCGCATCAGCGTTGACCAACCACCCCTTTGCCGTTTGGTACAGGCCCCGCTTGATACGCTTTCCAGAGGGTCTCCACCCGTCGGGTTTTTCACCATAATTAGGTAGCTCATCTCCATCTAGGAAGCTTGCCTGCGAGCTGTACGCTTCCTCTACCTCAATAAACTCCATGCCATAATGCCAACATAATTGCGCGATACGCTCCTTGAACCGACCTGTTGGAATGAAAACAAAGTTTTGGTTAAAACCGCATTCTTATTTTTGTTCTTTGTTCCAACCGAAGAGGATTCTCCCAATTGAGTGGTGTAAACAGAAGTCAATGACCTTGCCCGCAGCTTTGTGGACCGCATTCTCCGGTTTCCGTAATTCGACGAAGCTTTTGCAACCAAAACCCTCGCAGCTTGTGAGTCTTGAGCCTAGCCAGCTCCTTGTTGTGCCACTGGTTGAAGGACTTGACTTTGCGGCCACCAATGATGAAGCTATGTCCTAAGTTGCTAACGCACGTAAGCCAGTTGTTGACTCCGTGGTCAATTGCTAGAGCTTTTCCCGGATCCAGCGATTGGGGCTGGGCAGGCTTAGCATAGCTCCACTCCAGCTACAGACTTACAGGTCTGTTGTGCGGCGGAAACATACATTGCGATAAAGTGCTTGTTTTGGGTTCTCGCCATCTCAGCGCAAAGCTCACCATAGCTTGCCCATCGCTTCGTAAAGCATTCAAAAGTAGAGCTTCTAAATATTTAAGGCAGGAGTTTGCTAACCTGCGAAAACTGCCTAGCGTTTGGAGCAGAAGTTATTGTTTCTGTACCGCGGGGAATGCTAGGGCTGAGGTAATTCAAAACTATATCAACGGCCCACATCATGGGTAAGCGACTAAAGTGGCTAGCGGGCTTTTCCGCCCTGCACTAAAGTGCGGGGCTACCAAGCTATCCTTTTGTGTACTGGCTGATGTCTTCCCCGGCTTCTGCCAGGAAGGAGAGGGCACGGCAGCGCAAGGCCACCACCTGGTCGTAGAGAGGGTTGAGCTTGCACATGGGGGGATGTGCATCACCTTGCGGCCAAACAGCACCACCTCCCGCTCAAAGGGGCACTGGCCGGGGATCATACGGCACAAGAAGCGGGCTACCTTCGCGTCGCAGACTTGGATGCCGTCCAGCCACTTCTGCAAGGGAGCCAAAAGGTCGGTATAGCCGCTCTCGGCCTGAGCCTCTGCCGGCAATGGCGAGGTGGCGCCCTTATTGACCAGCGTGGCCCCGAGCAGGTGGAGCTGGGGAAGCTCCAGTCCGAAGGCAGCGGCCAATTGGTGCAACAGACGGTCCTCCGGCTCGGAATATACCCCGTCGGCAACGGCTGTCATCACCGCCGTGCGCAGGAAATCTTCCCGCAACTCCCGCTGCAGCTGGGCCGCCAGCTCCTCTCAGGGGAGAGGGGAGCGAGATCTTTCCCCTGGTCTTCCGGCCAGTCGAAGCGGATGAGATCTTCGATAAGTCGCTGCTCCTCGAGGCTATATTCTCCATCAGAACCTCCGGGGTACTCCCGCCACAGCGCAGCTTGGCGGGCTGGAGGATAGGCGGTGAGACGAAGGGGTTCAATGCCCCTGAGTCTCACAATCTGGGCGTTGCCTGCTGCTCGACATACTTCTTCAACTCCTCAACGGTGACCCCACCACAAGAGGCAACAAAATAGGTCCCTGTCCAAAATACAGGCTTGCTGTAGAACCGTGCCACCTCTGTGGCGAACTCTTTGCGAATCAACCGGCTGGAGACTGTTTTCAGGTTGTTCACCAGCTTCGAGACCTGAACATCCGGCGGAAAACTCACCAACAGATGCACATAATCCGCCTCACCGTTGAACTCCACCAAGGAACAGCGCCACTTTTGGCAGGTCGCTCGAAATATATCTTCCAGCCTCTGCAACATTGGAGCAGTTATCACCCGACGACGGTACTTTGTCACCAGCACCAAGTGGATTTGTAGGCTGTAAACAGAACGATGGCCTATGTTGTAGCTCATTGCGCTAAATGCTAGAACCGTCTCATGATTCTCACCCACGAGTACCGGATCCTGCCCAGCGACGACCAAGCCGCTCTGATGACCGAGTGGCTGGAATTGTTGCGGCGGCAGTGGAACGACGCTCTGGGGCAGAGACTGGATTGGCTGACCGCAACCCGTTGCCCAATTGACCGTTGCAGTCTTGTCTCTTGTCCGTTGCCTGTGTCAGAAGCTCCGCTGGAGCCGAATTATTATCGGCAGGCGGGATCCCTCAAACCAATCAAGCAACTGTTCCCGGCCTACCGGGGCATTTACGCCGAGGTGCTGCAGCAAAACTTGATGCGGCTGGACAAGGCGTGGAAAGCGTGGCGGGAGCCGGATAGCACAGGCAAGCGGCGGGGGCGGCCCCGCTTCAAAAAAGCGGGGGAGTTGAGATCCTTCACATTCCCCCGCATCAATTGCCCCGGCCCCCCTACATCCCCCCGCCCCCCCTGCCCCCCGTATACGGGGGGTTGGGGGGCCAGCAGGGGGGCGGGAGCGCATCTGGTAGGGGAGACTCTGCGGCTGAGCAAGATTGGCTCGATGCCTGTGGTGCTGCACCGCCCCTTGCCGGAGGGGTTTGTGCCCAAAACCTGCACAGTGGTGCGCAAGGCCGATGGGTGGTATGTCTGCATCAGCTTGGAGGACAAAAGCGTCCCTTCCCCAGAGCCTGTGCCGGTCAAAAGGGCGGTGGGCATTGATGTGGGATTGGATAGGTTTCTCACCACCAGCGATGGGGAGGTGGTGCCTATCCCGCGGTACTACCGCCGAGCCCAAAAACACTTGGCTCGACAGCAGCGGCAACTGAGCCGCAAGGTGAAGGGATCCGCCAACTGGAAGAAACAAGCCACGAAAGTCGCTTGTTTGCAGTTGCACGTTGCCCGACAACGCAAAGCGTTCCACTACCAAGTGGCGCACTGGCTGGTGGGGCAATACGACCTGTTGGTGGTGGAGGATCTCAACGTCCGAGGGCTGGCACGGACTCGGTTGGCTAAATCGATTTTGGATGCAGCCTGGGGACGATTTCTTGACATTCTGACAGCAGTGGCGGTCAAACGCGGCAAACAGGTGTTGAGAGTGGATCCCCGTGGTACGTCCCAAAATTGTTGTGTTTGTGAGGAGCGTGTTCCCAAGACCTTGTCGGAACGGGTGCATGATTGCCCTCGTTGTGGGTCGTGGGACAGAGACTTGAACGCTGCTATCGAGATTTTGAAGCGTGGACTCAGGTCCCCCCGTATACGGGGGGATATAGGGGGGCGGTGGGACTGCCGCTCTCTGGCTGTGGAGGATCCTGGTTTACCAGTCCGTTGAAGCAGCAACTCCGGGAAGTGATTCTCGGAAGCTCCCGTCTACAGCCCGTCAGGGCTTAGCGGGAGAGGATGTCACCAGCCCAAGCAATGCTGAGCAGCCCTCGTAACCAAAGCTGCGCCTGTTGCGGCGAGCACTCCCTGGCAGAAGCAGGCGTGGAACCGGTGGACATGGGGATCCCCAGCGATCTGGCTTACCGCCATTTTAGGGGGCTGCAAGGCAGATCCCAAGGGCTGAAAACCCGTCTCGCGCGGGGATCCCCGCCCGAACCCCGGGAGGCTGCGGCAAAAGCTAGCGAATGTACTGGGCCAAAGCCCGCGAAGGATGGCCTAGGCGCAGCTTGCGCAGAGCATCCCGCTCGATCTGGCGAATCCGCTCCCGCGTTAAGTTAAAGTGATCCCCGACTTCTCGCAGAGTTCTCGCCCTTTGCCCATCCAGCCCATAGCGCAGCTCCAGCACCTGCCTCTCGATGGGCTTCAGGGCCTGCATGGCAGAACGCACATCTTGCCGCAGAGATTGCACGAGGATCTCTTCAAAGGGTTGCTCCTGCCGCTCATCCGGCAGCAAATCCCCCAGGCGGCTTTCCCCTTCCTGGCCAACCGGCACATCCAACGACAGGGGCAAAGCGGCAGCCTGCTGGATCATGCGCAACTTCTTAACCTTGATGCCCAGCGCCTCCGCCAGTTCGGCTTCTGTGGGCCGTCGCCCTCGGGCTTTCATCAGCTCGCGGTTGGTGCGCTTGAGCAGACGCACTTTGTCCACCATATGCACCGGCAGGCGAATCGTCCGGGCTTGGTTGGCAATGCAGCGGGTAATGCCCTGGCGAATCCACCAGTGGGCATAGGTGCTGAAGCGAAAACCTCGTTCGGCATTGAATTTCTCAGTGGCCCGAATAAGACCCATGTTGCCCTCTTGGATCAAGTCCAAAAAGGGCACCCCCCGGTTGAGGTACTTCTTGGCCACACTGACCACCAGGCGCAGGTTGGCGTTGATTAGCTTGCGCTGAGCCTGTTCCCCTTGGCGGATGCGGGAGCGCAGGGTAGACACAGGAATCTGCAGGGCTGCTGCCAGTTCCTCATCGCTGGGATCCTGCCCCCGCTGTTGCCGCCATTCCCTGCGGGCCTGATCGATGAGCAGCTTCTGCTGAATTTTGCGCGACAGCTCGATCTCCTCCGCGTGATCGATGCGGGGCACCCGACCAATTGTATTCAAGTAGTGATCGACGGCGTCTTCATTCAGCCGCAACCCGCTGGCGCCCGGCTCTAGGTCGGCCTCTGCAGCCGGATCCTGAGAGGCAGACTCGGCCTCAAGCCAGAGATCGTCGAGCTCCTGGCGGGACGAGGCAATGTTTTCAGGATGAGGACGAGAGAAAACCACGGCCAAGCGAGGAGAAAACGTCACCTCCTAGTCTAGAAAAGTTTCTCCCCCTGGCGCGAGCGAAAATCGATCATGGCCCTCTTTTTTGCCCGGAAATTTTTCCGGCTGGGTGCGGGAGTGGCAGGGATCCCATCTGCCAAGTTCTCGCCGGCAGCGCATCCTGCGCGAAAACATCCATAAGCGATTTTCGATCTAGACCTTGTGTAAGATATTCAGGAGACAGCTAGCTCGCCTGCTGTCGAGCAGGCTCCCACAGGTTCTATAAAGTGGAAGAGGAGGGGTAGCCTTGCCAGCATAGGCTACCATGGGGCGCCGCGGGAGCCATCGGCTTCCTCAGTCTGGAAAAGAATATTCACAATCTCTTGCTCCTATGGAGTCTAACCTCAACCAGCACCCTCCATCGGCCAACTTGATCGGAGAGCGGGTGCGCTGGGTAAGGGAGAAGCTGCAACTGACCCAAGATCAACTGGCGGGTCGCCTGGCTAAGTACGGCGTGCAGTTGGACTACGTCAAGATCGGCCAGGTGGAAAAGGGCAAACGGCGCGTCATCGACAAAGAGCTGGTGGCTTTTGCCAAGGCGCTGGGTGTCTCGGTTACCTGGCTGCTGAGCGGCGACGAATCTCACCTGTAGCGCCTCCGGGCAAGCACCATGTAACAGTTATTCAAGATCCCTGTCATTGTGCGTGAAAGCCCGCAAATAATTTTGCGCTTTGACCCTATCTTCGTCCAAGCATACGTGTAAATACTGATAACATCCTCCATAAGTCTGCCTGCCCAAGCCAAGCCTTGTCTCTGCCTCAACTCTCCTAAGGGACAGGAGAGATACACTCCTTGCCCTGTGAAAGGTACGGGCTTTCCCAAAAGGGATCCAGATCACTGGCGGCTTCACAGCTTTATCTAAGCTTGATATTGTGAAGTTAGTGTAAGACGACCCTCTTTTCTCTGCCTGTGTGAGGTTGACGGATGCTCTCTTTCTTTTTCAGCCGTTTCAACGGCGCCAACAGTCGGCAAAGCGGAGCCCATCGGGTTCTCGCCAGCAAAGCCACCAGCGCGCAGCGGATCCCGAATCGCATGTCTGCTCCCCACAAGGTGCTCAAGCAGGAAAGGCAAATGCAGCGGGAGCAGGAGTTCGCCGAGATGGAGCAAAACATCAGCCGCATCCACTACTTTTACCGGAAGGCAGACATGCCCCTGGAGATGCGGCAGCTCCTCACCTATCGCAAGCTGATGGAGCTGGACTACTTTACCCCCCAGGCAGCGAAAGAGCTGATCAGGCAGTGGCAGCAACAAGAAGAGCGAGAACAAGAACGCCGCGGGGCCTAGAAGTCGCTTCCGCGCCAAACCCGTCACAGTAGTAGCAACTCCGCTACAGGTACAGTTCGTCCAGAAGCTGCAGCAGGGCAAAGCAGAGCCCGGCGCTGGCCAAAGGCACGGTCAGGTTATCCAGCCCCCACCAAGAGAAGACCTCTAGGCCCATGGCCAGGCCTCCCACCAAGAGGCTGATGGCGAGCAAGGAGGGAGAAAAGCCGAAGTACCCCAGCAGCAGCGCCGCAATCACCAAGCTGCTCACTGCCCACATGGTCAGGGATCCCTCCCAACTTTTTTGAAGGGATCCCAGTTGATAGAGGTGCTTGCCCCAAGTTTTGCCCACCAAGCCCGCCAGCGCATCGGCCCAGGTCATCACCAAAATGCCAATCACCGCGAATACCTGTCGCTGCGGCAGCCAAAACCAATACAGCAACAGGCCAATGCTGACAGCATAGAAGAAAGTGCCGAAGCTACGCCGCCCGACCCCATTCAAGCTAGGCAAAATAGCCACCCGGTAGGAGAGCAGCGCCAGGCCGGCAAACACCAAGGAAAACCCCACCCCAAGCCAGCGGGGCACCTGCAAGGCCCAGGCCAGCAGAATGATATTGCCCACACCGATATGGACGACTTTGCGCACCCATTCCCCATCCACCTGTCGGGAGCGCAGCCATTCCGCAAAGGCAAATACGGAGGCCAGCCAGAGAGCGTAGCAAGCAAGCTGCTGGGTCAGGCCCATGAGCTGGCCTCAGAGGGTTTTCAAGTAGCTGAGCAAATCTGCCATCTCCTGGGGATCCGGCTGAAACTGGGGCATAGGCGGAGTTTTGCCACTGGTTACCTGATGAATGATAAACCGGTCGGAGCGGCGGTTGCTAACTCCCCGCAGGCTGGGGCCAACTCGGCCATCGGCTTCTTCTCCATGACAGGCGGCACAGTTGAGGGCAAACAACGAAGCACCATGGCTGGGCTGACCCTCTAGGCTGAGGACGGCTTTAGTGTAAGGATCCAGCCCAGCTCCTGCAGCCAGCCAAATCCAGGTGAGGATTGCCAGACCCACAACAGCCAAGCCCAGTCCAAGCTTTGTCGCCCAGCGCCCTGACAGCAGCGCTTGCAAAGAGTGGAGGAACGGTTGCGGACGCTGCGGGGAGGTTCGCTCAAGCTCACACTCACCGTCACCAGAGGGGCGAGAACTGCCCGATCCAGCGATGTCTGAGAGGAAGGAAGGCACAGACAACCCTGAGAGAAACCGTTTCAATAGTTTACATTTCCATCAATACGATAGCTCAGGGGCCCCTTTCTGCCAACAATCTGCAATGGTATTTACTTTTTCTTAATTATTTGTCGATGCTGGCTGAGGCTCGGGTTTCTCCGGGATGAGCCGGTGGGGAAACAGACGCTGCATAGCTTCTGCCTGGGCCCAGGGATCAGGATTGAGGCTGTGGATGGCGTTGGCCCACTGAAAGTGCGCCTGCAGGCGTCGGTAGAAGGATAAGTTACCATAAACGACGACGGCTGCCACCCGCTCTCGTTGTTGTTGCAGCCAATCCAGCACATAGTTGGGCAAAGGCTCCTCGACAAAGGCCTGGAAGATCAGTTGGCCGGCGCTGCCCAGGGCCGTCTCCAGCAAGCTCAAAGGGGTGAGAGGATGGCTGAGCAAAGGAGAGAAGCCGAGGCCGGCGGGAACGCTGAGGGCGGGAGAGGCCGCCAATAGCCCTGCTGTCTCAGCGCCAGGGGCGAGATCTTGCCAGATCCAGTTCCAACTGCCGGGGGGAGCGGGCAGGGGCAAAGCCTGGCCGCCTGTCACGCCGCCGCGGGCCATGGCAGCTTGACAGGGAGCAATATCCTGCTCGGCCAAGAGGGATCCCAACCAGGCGACTCTGGGCAGAGGCGGACGTGTGCCGAACAGCTTGGCTAGAGGTGAGTCCTTGGCGAGGGGATCTCCCAACAGCAGGGGTTTCAGTTGCTCGTCGGAAAAGCCGCGGCAGAGGGCGGGGTCGGTGGGGTCTTTAGCCCCCATCCAGCCGGGAACCAGGCTGAAATCCGTTTCCGCCAGGGCCGGCCACACTTGCTTGAGCAGGGCGGAGGCGGAGGGGAAAAGCCGCTGCTTGGCCCGCAGCACCCGCGTCACCGATTGGGCAATGGCCTGGGCGTCCAGGGATCCCTGCCGCACAGCTTCCACAATGGCTGTGACGGCCGCCACTGGGTCGGGAGGGGCCAAAAGGAGGTCGGCGCCGGCCTGGAGGGCCCGCACCGCCAGCAGGTGGGGAGAGGAGCCGACGCCAACGGCCAGCTCGTCCAAGAAGCCCTGATCGAGGCCCTCTGCCACAATTAGTCCACTAAACCCCCACTCTTGGCGCAGCAGTTGGGTCAGCCGCCCCGGCAAAAAAGAGATCGGCCAGCGCTCGTCCCACTCGGGAAGCACCACTGGCGCAACCGAGATGGCTCCCACCTGCTCCACCAAGCTGCGGAACGGCAGCCAGAGTCCTGCTTGCAGCTTGTCCAAGCTGAGGCTCAGGCGAGGACACCAGGGGACATCGGTTGGCTTTGGCCGCAGCGCCGCACCTGCCTGGGGCGGTTCTACCCAATCCTGGCCGGGGAAGGATCTGGCTGTGGTCAGGATCCCGCCGGGGACGGCCTGCTCACAGCCGCGCACAAAGGCGCGCGCCAGTTGCAAAACTAGGTGCGGCTCCTCCGCCAGCGCCAGCTCTGCTGGGCCTTGCCCCAGGGGCTCCGCCACCGGGCCCAGCAGCCAGTTAATGCCGATGGCCGCCGCCTCCCGCGCCGTGATCCTTCCCCACTGTTCCGCCCAGCGCTCGGCTTCGGATCCCAGGCGGCTCAGGCCCAGGGGGTGGGGGAAAGAAGTGGCCCCCTGTAGGGCCAGGCCGCGACTGGCCTCGGCTGCCACCAAAAGGGGCAGGGCAGCCCAAGACTGCGCCTCCTCGATCAGCAGCAGGGCCTCTGCTACATGGCCCTCAGTAATCCAGAGGCCCCCGATCCCCACCTCTTGGATCAGCCGCTTGAGGATCTCGCGGGGAGGAGACTGGGATCCCAGGCGGGCCGAGACCGGCACCACTAGCAGTTGCGCCACCTGCTTTGCCAGGGACAAGGGCTGCTCAAGCGCTGCAACCGGGGGTCCAGAACTACCCATGGACACTCCAGGAAAGTCTTCAGCGAGGGGATCCTAATCGCTGGCCACAAGGCTGGGCAAGCACCCATCAGCGCCTTTG
Source organism: Thermostichus sp. OS-CIW-20 (assembly GCF_054061455.1). NCBI lineage: Bacteria > Bacillati > Cyanobacteriota > Cyanophyceae > Thermostichales > Thermostichaceae > Thermostichus > Thermostichus sp. OS-CIW-20. Next base: position 15,436 of record NZ_JBSSEF010000034.1, on the reverse strand, counting down.
GGAAGCCCGGCAGCGGTCGCAGGTGCCGCAGGGCAGGCCAGGCTGGTTCTCAGGGTAGCCAAAATGCCGCAGGATGACCTGCCAGCGACAGCCGCGGCTGTGGATGAGGTCGTCCATCCCCCGCCAGGGATCCTGCCGCGGCGGCGGCTGCCAGCGGCGGTGCAGCACTTGAAAGTGAAAGGGATCTGGCCAGTGCAGACAGCCCATCTCCTGCAGCAGGCCCAGGGCCACCCGCGTCTCCCCGGGGGGCAAGTCGGCATAGGATCCCTGGGGGGGCAGAGTTGTCAGCAAACGCCGCGCCTGGGCCAGCAGGCGCTCCTGCTGGGAATAGAAATAGGCTTGGCGCTGGCGATCGGTGGGATCCAGCAGGCCCGTCGGCTCCGAGACCAACATCAGGGCCCGGCAGGGGCCGCCATCCCGCCCACCCCGCCCCACCTCCTGCAGGTAGTCCATCAAATTGGGGGGCGGGTGAAAGTGCAGCACCCAGCGCACGTCGGGCTTGTTGATCCCCAAGCCGAAGGCGTTGGTGCAGACCAGAAAGCGCAGCTCGCCCTCCAGCCAAGCCCGCTCCAGCCGACGGCGGGATCCTGCTTCTAGGCCGCCGTGGTAGGCAGCGGTTTTTTGGTGGTGGCGGCCCAGCCACTCGGCCAGCTCCTCCCCATCCCGCCGCGTGCGCACGTACACCAGGCCCGAGCCGGGGTTTTCGACTAGAAAACGCAGCAGACGCCGACGGCGATCCGCCGGGCTCCAGGCCACCTCCACATTGAGGGAGATATTGGCCCGCAGGGGATCGGCGCGAATGCACTCCGGATCCCGCAGCTTGAGGATGTGGCGCAGGCGGCTGAGGGTTTCGGGATCGGCAGTGGCGGTAAAGGCAGCAATGGGAAAGGCAGGCTGGCCCAGGGCAGGGCGCACCAATCCCAGACGGCGGTAGTCGGGCCGGAAGGATCCCCCCCAGTGCACCAAGGTGTGCGCCTCGTCGACAATGAGGCCGTTGAGGGGCACCTGCTGCAGCCGCTCCCAGACTGGCGGGCTGAAGAGGGTTTCCGGCCCCAGATACAGTAGACGCAGCCGGTTCTCCTCCAAAGCCCGCAACACCCGCTTGCGCAGAGCCGGATCCAGCTCGCTGTGCAAACAGGCCGCCGGCAGACGGCGCTTCCAGAGATCCTGCACCTGATCTTCCATCAGGGCAATCAGAGGCGAGACCACCAGGGTCAGCCCTGTCTGCAGCAAGGCCGGCAGTTGAAAGCACAGAGACTTGCCGAAACCCGTCGGCAACACCACCAGCGCATCCCGCTTCTCCAGCAAGGCGCGGATGACCTGCTCCTGAGGTGGGCGCAGTGCCTCGTAGCCCCAGTACTGCTTGAGGGCCCGTTGAATCTGTTGCCAATCCTGCAAGGAACACTCTCCCCCTCTGCAACCTGAGCCCGCCTGCCCCCCTGGCCAAAGACGCTGATTCTGACACCCCTACCTGTGCGATCCTAGAGCTGGGACTTCCTAGTGCTCCCCTACCCTTGCCATGACAGCCATCGACTCCCCCCGCCTGCTGCAGCCCAGGACGGCCTTGGTTCACCGCCGCACCAACGAAACGGACGTTCAAGTGCATCTCAACCTCGATGGCAGAGGGCAGTACGAGATCGACACCGGGATCCCCTTCTTGGACCACATGCTGGCCCAGCTCAGCACCCATGGGCTGATCGACCTCCAGATCAAAGCGGTGGGGGATCTGCACATCGACGACCACCACACCAACGAAGATGTGGGCATCGCGCTGGGACAAGCCCTAGCCCAGGCGCTGCAGGATCGGCGCGGCATTTACCGCTTTGGCCACTTTTGGGCGCCTTTGGATGAGGCCTTGGTGCAGGTGGTGCTGGACTTTTCCGGGCGCCCCCACCTCAGCTACGGCCTGGAGCTGACCGTCGAGCGCATTGGCCGCTACGAAACCCAGTTGGTGCGGGAGTTCTACCAGGCGGTGGCCAACCACGCCCAGCTTACCCTGCACATCCGCCAGGCGGCTGGCCTCAATGCCCACCACATTGTCGAAGCCAGTTTCAAGGCCTTTGCCCGCGCCCTGCGCATGGCCGTAGAACGGGATCCGCGCCGACAGGATGGGATCCCCAGCTCAAAAGGTGTTCTGTAGACTTAACCGCCGCCCGAGCAAGGGACAGCGCGACTGGCCAAAACAGTAGTGCCGCAAGCGGGCCAACTCCGCCTCGCTGAGATCCTGCCACTGGCCAGGGGCCAGCCCCTGCAGCGAGAGGGGCCCCAGCCCCACTCGCACCAATCTCAAGGTTGGAATGCCGACAGCGGCGGTCATGCGGCGCACCTGGCGGTTGCGACCCTCCCGCAGCGTCAGCTCCAGCCAGGTGGTGGGGATGGAGCGGCGAAAGCGGATGGGCGGATCCCGCGGCGGCAGCTCCGGCTCCTCGGCTAGCACTCTAACCTCAGCCGGCCGGGTCTTTCGCCCCTGAATGACCACTCCCTCTTGCAACTGCTGCAGGGCCTGGGGCGTGGGGATCCCTTCCACCTGCACCCAGTAGGTGCGCTCGTGGCCGAACTTGGGATCGATCAGGCGGGCGTTGAGGCGGCCATCGTCGGTGAGCAGAAGCAGACCTTCGCTATCGCGATCCAACCGCCCCACCGGATAGACCTTGGGCACCGGGATGAAAGACTTGAGGGTTGGCCGCCCCTGCCGGTCGGTAAATTGGGTGAGCACGCCGTAGGGTTTGTAAAACTTGAGGTAGCGCATGGCAAAAGTGTGGATCCCGTCTTTTAAGATTGGGCAGAGCAGCTTCAACGGTAAGATCAAGCCTTGGGCGCGGCGTTTTCCGTTGGCGGCAGAGTTTGACGGATCTCACTCATGACGATAGACAACACTCTACTCTGGGTTTTAATTGGAACGGCGGGGCTCTCCCTTCTCAGTCTGGTGTACGTGTGGGTGGATGAGGGGATCAAACGACGCCGTTACGAGCGGCAACAGCAAAAAGAGGCTGCCCAAGCCGCTGCCGCCGCCCCCGAGCCCACCGCCACAGAGCCAAAAGCCGAGCTCGAACCCTCCGCCTCTCTCCAGGAGGCAGAGGTAGCGCCTAATACACCCAATGCCTCAGCCGCTACCTCCGAGCCGCTTGCCGATACCGCTGCTAGAACAGAGGAGACGCCGGAGGCCACCCCTTGAAGCTGCTCTTCCCCCGTTCCGCCTAAGTCGGCAGGTGGGCTAACCTAAGACAGGAAGGCCAACGGGATCCCTATGTTGCGCCTGTTGCGGATCGAGAACTTCGCCCTGATCGAGTACTTGGAGATTCCCTTTCGGGCGGGGCTGAACGTGCTCACCGGAGAAACAGGGGCGGGCAAATCTATCATTCTCGATGCCCTCGATGCCGCGCTCGGGGGACCGGCTCGCGCTCTGCGCAGCGGCAGCGATCGGGGCTTGGTGGAAGCCATTTTCCAGCCTACGGCCGCGCTGGAGGCCTGGCTAGAGCAAGAGCAAATTGAACCTTTGGAAGAAGGCCTGGTCTGCAGCCGCGAGCTGGTGATGCGCAACGGCAAGCTCAGCAGCCGCCTGCGAGTCAATGGGGTGCTCGTGAACAAGGCTCAGATGCTCAGCCTGCGCTCCCAACTGGTGGAGATCACCGCCCAGGGCCAGACAAGCCAACTCCAGTCTCCCCAAACCCAGCGCCGCTGGCTGGATGCCTTTGGCGGCGAAAAGCTGCTGCGCCTGCGTTCAGAGGTGGCAGCTTGCTACCAAACCTGGAGCCAGCTCAAAGCAGAGATAGCCTCCCGCCAGCAAAACCAACACCTGCGGCTGCAGCGGCTAGATCTCCTAGAGTTGCAAGCCCAAGAACTGGCTGCCCTGCGCCTGGAGGATCCTGACGAGCTGACCAAATTGGAGCGGGAGCGGGAGCGCCTGGCCCACCGCGTGGAACTGCAGCAGCAGAGTTATGCCGCTCACCAACTGCTCTACCAAAATGACAGCGGCTCGCCGGCCATTGCCGATCTCCTGGCCCAAGCCGAGCGTCTGCTGCAGAGCATGGCCCAGCGGGATCCCGACCTAACTCCCCTAGTCGAGATGGTCAGCAGCGCCCTCGTTCAGGTGGAGGAGGCGGGGCGGGAGCTGCTGCGCTACGGCGAGACCCTGGAGGCGGATCCCAGTCGGCTAAGCAAAATTGAACGGCGCCTAGCCCAACTGCGACAGGCCTGCCGCAAATACGGCCCCACCCTGGCCGAGGTGATGGCCCACGCGGAGCGGCTCAAGGCAGAGCTGGCCCAACTGCGGGACGAGAGCACCGACTTGGAGGAACTAGAGGCGCGGCTAGACCAGGCAGCCCAGGAGCTGGAGCACCACTGCCAGATGCTCTCGCATCTGCGGCAGCAGGCGGCCCACCAACTGGAAAAGGCTCTCGTGGAGGAGCTTGGGCCCCTGGGGATGAGCGGTGTGCAGTTCCAGGTGCAGATCCAAGCCGGATCCCCCACCGCCGAAGGGGTGGATCAGGTGAGCTTTTGGTTTAGCCCCAACCCCGGCGAGCCCCTGCAGCCGCTGGCCGACATTGCCTCCGGCGGCGAGATGAGCCGTTTTCTGCTGGCCTTAAAAGCGGTGTTCAGCCGCGTCGATCCGGTGGCTACTCTGGTCTTCGACGAGATCGACGTTGGCGTATCCGGCAAGGTAGCGCAGGCCATCGCCGCCAAACTGCACCAGATTGCCCGTAGCCACCAAGTTCTCTGCGTTACCCACCAGCCCCTGGTTGCCGCCCTAGCCGATCACCACCTGCGGGTTTACAAAGTGGTGCAAGAAGGGCGAACCTGCGTGCGGGTGGATTCGCTGAGAGAAGGGGAGCGCCGGGAAGAATTGGCCCAACTGGCTGCCGGCCACTCCGCCCAGGAGGCAATGGGCTTTGTGGAAGCCCTTCTCAAGCAGGCAGCCCAACTGCGCCAACTGCAACTGGCCGGCTCTGCTTAGCTCCCCTCTCCCCGAGGGTGAGGGCCTCAGCCGCCCAAAAATAGCTCCAACACCTCGGGGTTGTGCAATAGGTTGGGGCCGGTATCCTCAAAGCGGTTTTCTCCCATGGAGAGGACGTAGCCCCAGTCCGCTATAGCCAAGGCCTGCTTGGCATTTTGCTCGACCATTAGGATGCTGACGCCGCGGCGGTTGATCTCCTGCAGGAGGGCAAAGGTCTGCTCGACATACAGCGGCGACAGGCCGGCTGTCGGCTCGTCCAACACCAACAGCTGCGGCTCCGCCATCAGCGCCCGCCCCATGGCCAGCATCTGCCGTTGCCCGCCGGAGAGGGATCCCGCCGCTTGCTTTCGCTTTTCCCTTAGCGGCGGAAACAGCTCGTAAACCCGCTCCCGTTGGGCAGTGTAGTCGTCGCGCCGGATAAAGGCTCCCATCTCCAGGTTCTCCTCGACGGTGAGGGAGGGAAAGACATTGTGGGTCTGAGGCACAAAGCCAATTCCTCGCCGCACCAGTTGCTCGGCAGGCAGATGGGTGATGTCAGAACCTTGGAACAGCACTCGGCCCGAGCGGACGGTGGCCAATCCAAAAAGAGACTTGAGCACTGTCGATTTGCCCGCCCCGTTGGGGCCGATGATCACTACAATTTGGCCTGGAGTGACCTTGAGGCGGATCCCTTTGAGGATGTCCACGCCGCGGTAGCCACTGTAGAGATCTTGAATCTCGAGCAAGGGGGTCATGGCGGGGATCCCTCCGGCGAGACGGTGGAAGTCTGGGAGGAGCTGAGGGCATCAGCCAGGGCAATGGATCCCAAATAGGCCTCCCGCACGGCTGGGTTTTGCTTGATCTCCTGCATGGATCCCTGAGTCAGCACCCTCCCCCCCGCCATGACCACCACGTGGTGGCAGAGGCGGGTCACCAGATCCAAATCGTGTTCGATGATGCAGAAGGTGCAGCCGCGCTCGCGGTTAAGGTACTCAATAAAGCGGATTAGGTCTGCCAGCAAAGTGCGGTTGACCCCAGCCCCCGGCTCGTCCAAGAGGATGACCCGCGCGTCCGCCATTAGGGTGCGTCCCAGTTCCAGCAGCTTCTTTTGCCCGCCCGAAAGGTTGACTGCCAGTTGATCCCGCAGGTGGATGAGGTTGAGCCGTTCCAAAACTTCTTCAGCCCGAGCCTGAAGCTGGCGCTCCTGCCGCTGTACTCGCCGCCAGCGGAACCAGGCGTTAAATAGGTTTTCTCCAGCCTGATGGGGAGGAACAACCATTAAGTTTTCCAGAACGGTCATGCGGCCAAACTCCCGCGGGATCTGGAAGGTGCGCACCAGCCCACGTTGAAACAACTGGTGGGGAGGCAAGCCCGTGACGTCTTCCCCATCTAGCCAGATGCGTCCGCTATTGGGCCGAATAAAACCGGCAATGATGTTGAAAAGAGTTGTTTTCCCCGCCCCGTTGGGACCAATCAAGCCCGTGATCCGACCAGCTTCGATGCGGAAGGAACAGTGATCTAGGGCATTGACGCCGCCAAACTGTTTGGAGATGTTGTCAATAACGATCACACCGCTACCCTGGGAAAGCTCCATTCCCTAGTAGATTCACTATTTTATGAGCTTTCGTCGTAGGGTAAAGAAGCTTATTTAACCAAACTCGCCGATAGGCTTGCCAAGAAGCCCCCTGGCAGGGGTTGGCTCTTGGAGGGAACCCTTTGAGGTGGGCTAACGTCTACTTCTATACCATCGACCTTTGAGAATTGCAGTTTTATTCCCTCATTGGAGCTCATTGGAGGTTCTTGGTTATGTCTCCCATGCACAAACTGACCCGGCGGGCCTTCGCGACGGCGGCAGCCCTGACAGCAGCAGCACTGGCCACCACCCTGCTGCCAAGCACAGCTCAGCAAGCAGCCAAAGCCCCGATTAAGATAGGAGCGCTGCTGTCTTTGACGGGCGACCTGCAGGCCTATGGGGAGAACTGCCTCAAGGGCATCAAGCTGGCCCTCAAGCAGATCAACGAAGCTGGCGGCGTCCTTGGATCTCAAATTCAAGTGGTGGAGGCGGATGACCAAACTTCAGCGCAGCCGGCTATTGATGCGGCCAAGCGGCTAGTGAACGTGGAGAAGGTGGCCGCCATTGTTGGCGCTTTGGGCAGTGGCGTTACCATTCCGGTGGCCACGACAGTCACGGTTCCCAGCAAGATTCCGCAAATTTCGCCAGCTTCCACCGCTCCCACCATCACCACCCTGGACGACAATGGTTTCTTGTTCCGCACCGTTCCCTCCGATGCCTTCCAAGGGGTAGCCCTGGCGCAAATTACCCGCGAAGAAAACCTGGAGCGCCTGGCCATCATCTACATCAATAACGACTACGGCAAGGGGCTGGCCGACAGCTTCAAGGCCGCCTTTGAAAAGCGGGGCGGCACCATTACCAAGTCGGTTCCCTACGAACCCGGCCAAGCCTCCTACCGCGGCGAGCTGGATCAGCTCAAGGAAGGGGATCCCCAGGCGCTGGTGCTGATCGGGTATCCCGAAAACGGCGCGATCATCCTGCGGCAGGCTTTGGAAGGGGGGCTATTTGACCGCTTTGTCTTCACAGATGGCATGCGCTCTCCCGATCTGGCCACCCAGGTGGGGGCGGACAAGCTAGAGGGATCCATCGGCACCTCGCCCCAGGCTCTGACCGACAGCAAAGCCTACCAAATCTTTGCTGAAGCCTACAAAGCTGCCTACGGGGAGCTGCCCCCCACCCCCTACATCGACACGGCCTACGATGCCGCTTTTGTCTTGGCTCTGGCCATTCAAAAGGCCGGCAGCGCCGACGGCACCGCCATCCGCGATGCTCTGCGGCAAGTGGCCAATCCCCCCGGCACCGAGATCCTGCCAGGAGAGTGGGCCAAGGCAGTGGAGCTACTCAAGAAAGGGGAGGACATTGACTACACTGGCGCTTCCGGCTCGCTGAACTTCGACGAGAACGGAGACGTGGCCGGAACCTTTGCCCACTGGACCTTCAAGGGCGGGCAGATCGTCGACTTGAAAGTGTTTGAGCCGGAAGGCTAAGAGTCTTTAGGCCGGTGGTGCTCGGCTTGGCCGGGCCAGTTCCCGCCTAAGCTCAAAAGCGGGGGCCTGCAGAGGAGACTTTTGCAGGCCCCTGTTTTTTGGGGAAGATCAACAAGAGGGGTGACAGCTTGGGAGCGAGTCTTTGCTGTGAACCTGTACCGAGATGTGCTGCGGCCCTTGATTTTTTCGGGCCTGAGGGCTGACCCGGAAACGGTTAAGGTGGGGCTCTTGCGCGCCTTGGAGTGGCTGGACGCCACCCAGGCCACCGGGATCCTGGCTCTTTTGGAGCGCCTGTTCTGCTATCGGGATCCGCGGCTGGAAGTACGGCTCTGGGGCCTCACCTTCCCCAATCCCATTGGCCTGGCCGCAGGCTTTGACAAGGATGGCCTAGCTGTGGGCGTCTGGCCCAGTTTGGGCTTTGGCTTTGTGGAGGTGGGCACCGTCACTCCTGGGCCTCAGCCGGGCAACCCCAAGCCGCGCCTGTTCCAGTTGCCCCAGGATCGGGCTGCTCTCAACCACATGGGCTTCAACAACCAGGGGGCGGCAGCTCTGGCCGAACGGCTGCGCCGGCTGCGCCAACGTCCCATTCCCATCGGCATCAACCTGGGCAAAGGGAAGGCCACCCCCCTGGAGGAGGCGGCGGCTGACTACCTGGCCAGCTTTCGTCTGTTGCGGGAGCTGGGAGACTATTTTGTGGTCAACGTCAGCTCCCCCAACACAGCGGGATTGCGATCCCTGCAGGCTGCCGAGCAGTTGGCGCCCATCCTGGCGACGTTGCAGGGGGAAAATCGCGGACAGAAGCCCCTTTTGGTGAAGATTGCCCCTGACCTAGATTGGCCAGAAATTGACGCCATCCTGGAGCTGGCCCAAGCCTACAGACTGGCGGGGCTTGTAGCCACCAACACTACCCTGCGCCGCGACAACCTGAAAACCCGCTTCCTGCCAGGGCTGGGGCCCCTCGCCGCGGCAGCCGGCGGCATCAGCGGCGCCCCCCTGCGGCAGCGCTCCACCCAGGTGATCCGCTACATTCACCAGGCCACTCAGGGGCAATTGCCGATTATTGGAGTGGGGGGCATCTTCACCCTGGCCGATGCCATGGAGAAACTGGAGGCCGGGGCCAGCCTGCTCCAGGTCTATACAGGCTGGGTCTATGAAGGGCCAAGCCTAGTTCCCCGCCTGTTGCGCGGCCTGGCCGCTGCCAGGAATCCCGCCCCTTCCTCCCCGGAGAGAATGCCGACAGGGATCCAATCCGGGCGTAAGATTGTTATGGATCCCTGAGGGAACTTGCCGGTGACTCTGCTGCAACATCTTTTCAAAACCCCCCATCCGGTTATTGGGGTGGTTCATCTGTTGCCGCTGCCCACCTCGCCCCGTTGGGGAGGGGACTTGGAGTGGGTGATCGCGCAGGCAGAACAGGCCGCTACCGCCCTGGCGGCAGGAGGCGTGGACGGGATCCTCGTCGAGAACTTTTACGATGCCCCCTTTGCCAAGGAGCGGGTGGATGCGGCGGTGGTGAGCGCCATGACCGTGGTGGTGCAGCGGATCAAGATGCTGGTTTCCCTGCCCATCGGGATCAACGTCTTGCGCAACGATGGCTACAGCGCCCTAGCCATTGCCGCCTGTGTGGGGGCCCAGTTTATCCGGGTCAATGTCCTCTGCGGGGCGATGGTGACCGACCAGGGCATCATCGAGGGAAATGCCCACCGCCTGCTGCGCTACCGCCGCGAGCTGGGGGCCGACATCAAGATCTTTGCCGATGTGCTGGTGAAGCACGCCCAGCCCCTGAGTCCCATCAGCCTGGAGGCGGCCATCGCCGACACGGTGGAGCGCGGCCTGGCCGATGCCATCGTTCTCTCTGGCTGGGCCACCGGAAAGCCGCCTCTTCTGAAAGATCTGAAGCTGGCCCGCCAAGTCGCCCCTCAGGTACCTCTGTTGATTGGCTCAGGAGCCACCGCCGAAAACATCGGCAACCTCATCCGCCACGCGGATGGCGTGATTGTGGCCAGTTCTTTGAAACGGCCGGCCCGTTCCGCCGGCATGCCAGCGGGCTATGCGGATCCCTTTCCCCTCATCGACCCAATCCGGGTGCGACAGTTTGTGGAAGCGTTGCACCTTGGCCTGGGCGAACGGCCCACCAATCCGGCTTGCCTGGCCACTCCCAGCTCTAGCTGCAGCTAGCCTTTGGGGATAGGATCGGCATTATTCACCGTATCAGAGCTTTCTAGCTTTCTTTTGATGTTGTCAGCTGAACTCGAAGGCTGGGGGTCTTCCTCCAGCCTGCCTTCTGCTCGCGTTGGCGGGGCGGAGTCCTTGCCCTTGGAGGAAGTTTCGTGGAGCCAGGTGCCGGCTCAGGTTCCCTGCATTTGGGTCATCGACGATGACCCGGTGAACCGTCGTTACATCGGCGAAGTCCTCAAAAGCTCCAACTACCGGGTGGAAAGCTGGGAAAGCGGCCAGTTGGCCTGGGAGCACCTGCAGACCCTGGATGAAAGCGAATGGCCGGATTTGATCATCTGCGACTGGGTCATGCCGGGTTTGTCTGGAGTGGAGTTGTGTCGCCGTCTAAAAAACTTGCCCGCCGGACAGTTCATCTATTTCATCTTGCTCACCGCCCGCTCCGAAGTTGAGGATCGGGTGCAGGGACTGGATGCAGGGGCAGATGAGTTTATCGCCAAGCCGATCGATCCTGAGGAGCTGCGGGCACGGGTGCGGGCGGGGCTGCGCCTGCAGCGGCTTACCCAAGCTTTGGCTCAGGCCAACCGGCAACTGCGGGCCCGCAACGAGCTGTTGGAGTCTCTGTCTTTGACGGATCCCTTGACCGGTGCCTTGAACCGCCGCGCCCTCGACCAGGCGTTGCCACATTTGCTCAAACAGGTGGGGCCGCGTGAGCAAGCCCGCTATCGCTATCTCTGCCTGCTGATGATGGATGTGGATTACTTCAAGCAGGTTAACGACACCTACGGCCACTATATCGGCGACTGCGTGTTGCAGGCCATCGTTGGGCGGCTGCACAATCAACTGCGCCCCTCCAGCCTGCTCTACCGCTACGGCGGCGAAGAATTTGTCTGCGTCACCCCTGGGCTCAACCCCGCCCGCTGCCACCGCTACGCCGAGTCTCTGCGCCGGGCCATCGCCAGCCGGCCAATTGAGGTTGCGCCCCAGCGCAGCCTGCCTGTCACCATCAGCATTGGCGGGATCGTCCTCAGCGAAGATGGCCCCCTAGCACCTGAGGCCGCTCTCCAGAAGGCAGATGAGGCCCTCTACCAGGCCAAGCAGGCGGGGCGCAACCGCGTACATCTTTTCTTGCCACCGCCGCCGGAGCATGACTCTAGTCAATAATAAGCTCAACTATACTGAAAATAATGTATAATATGTTCAGTACGGATTACTACCAGTTGATCTTTCTGTTTACTTTCGAGTCTGCCAACATGGTAGCCAAAGCAAAGCAGAAAATTGGTAGTAAGACGACACGGAAACTGCGCTTTGGGTATTCTACTCAAAGCTTTGCGGGATACCGCCATTCTGTTTGGACTCCGTCCCGCTAACGCGAATGGAAACAAGCAGAATGCTATCGCTGCATAGTTGAACAGTGATGTTCAGCAGTGTTCAGCGTAAATGTATCAGAACTACTGTCCTTCGCCGGGCTCAAAGGAGTAGCCAGAAGCTGCCGCCAAGGCTTCCAGCGAGCGCAGCCCCACGTAGGTGCGGCCGTTGATAATCCAGGTGGGATAGCTGGTGATCCCCGCTTCTGTGCATTCTTGGGCTTGGGGCGTACCGGGGCCGTTGGGGGAGCATTCCACGTAGGGCACCTGTTCAAAAGCCGACCCAAACAGCTCCTTCTGCTCCTGACAATGGGGGCACCAATAGGCCCCGTACATGGTGCCGCCGATCTGCCGCAGGTGGGCCGCCAACCCTGCCGCCAGGGGGCTGGGTGGGGGAACTTGGTTGGCATACACCCCAATGGTGGCCACCAAGGTGAGAAAGCTTACGAGAATATAGCTGAAGGCCAGCTTGCCCCAATCCAGCCAGCGGTGGCCCAGCAGGGTTACCGCCCACAGCCCCGCCACCAAGACTATGGCGGTGGTGCAATACAGACAAAACTGCCGCAGCACCGCCACCATCAGGTAAAGCATGTACATCTCGAAGGCGGTCATGGCGGAAACCAGGCCAAACAGGGCCGGCCAGCGCCACCGCTTCACCAGCGGGATGCCATCCGGCAAAACCGCCAAGGCCAAAACGGCCAGAAACCCCAGTAGGCCAACTGTTGCCGTCGGGATCCCCAAAAACTCTGCCCAACGGCTGGAGAGCACCAGGTCACACCCCCCATCTCCTGTGCAGAAAGCGGCAGGTTGATCGGTCAGCTTGGTGTAGGTAAGGTAGGCCGTCAACAGGGATCCCAAGCCCGCCAAGGTTGCCAAGATCGGGCGAGCATGGCGCTGTAGCCAGGTCTCTTCTTGGGCTTTGAGTTTGAGATAAGAGGCCATGGGGGGTTCAGCAGTTGGACACCCCCGATTATAGTGGGGCGGAGCGGGTCTCGTCCTTGGGATCCGGCGCAGAAGCGCTGCTCGAGCGCCGCACTTGGGCAGCAAACCTATCCCCCAGCGGCTCCAGCTCCCACCAGGATCCCAGCTTGGGGTCAGAGATGGGCCGGTCGCAGATCCCCCAGCGGCGACGAAAGTAGCGGGCCAGATCTTTTTCGGCCAGAGCCAGATACACTGGCCGGCCATGGGGACAGGTGTGGGGATTGGCGGTGCGCTGCCAGGCTTCCAGCAACTGTTGCATCTGCTCCAGGGTCAGGGGGATCCCGTTGCGCAGGGCGCCACGACAGGCCACCGCCACCTGGGCCGCTTCCAGGTCAGCGCAGCGGCTCAATTCTCGGAGGGATCCCTGCACCTCCTCCGGATCTTCCGACCACAAGGCCAGCGGCAGGCGGCGCATCAGATAGGTGTTGGGGCCAAAAGGCTCCGGCTCCAGGCCCAACTGCTCCAACTGCTCCACCGCTTGGGAGGATAATCCCTCCAGCATGACCGGCGTCTGCAGCTCCACCGGCTGCCAATGCCGTTGGATGTACTCGTAGCGCACCCGCTCGTGGGCCAGGTGCTGTTCCACCAGCCACAGCCCCTGAGGGTGCTCCGCCAGGATGTAGGTGCGGTAGAGCTGGGCTAGGGCCTTTAGAGGAGGTAGGGGGGTAGACGGCTGGCCAGAGGGAGCTGGATCTGGGCTTTTGGGACTTGAGGTAACCCTGTAGACCGACTTGGCCTCGCTAGCCCGGATGAGATGCAGCGAGCGGCGGCTGGCTTGCTCCGATCCCGATTGCAGAAGAGCGTGCAAGTGCTGGCGCAATTGCTCCTGTCGGATCTCCGGATCCTGTAGATAGAGCTCACTCTTAGCAGGATGGCGATTCCAGTCCACCTGCTCAGGTGGCAAGCGCAGATGCACCACCACCAGCGGGTAGCGGTGGCGAGGCAAGGTGTGCTGAAAGACTGACTGGATCAGCCGTTGCCACTCCGGCATCTGCACAAAGCGCCCGTTGACGGCCACGCGGATCCAATCGGGGCGGGGGCGATGCAGGCGATCCGGCAGGCCCAGCACCACTTCCCAATCGCTATCCCCCTCCTGGATCCGCTGATAGCGCAGATCCGAAAGATCCACCTGCGGCAACACTTGTAGCAGCAGATCTTGCAGAGACTGGCCTGGCCACAGGCTGAGCAACAGTTGCCCCTCCTGGCGCACCTGCCAACTGACCCAAGGATGGGCCAAGGCCGCATTCTGCACCAGCGTCAAGAGCGGGCGAGTCTGGGGCAGAGAGCAGCGGCGCAAGGGCCAATCGGCAAACAAATCCGCCACCGTCACCACCGTTCCCAAGGCAGTGGCTGCCGGCTGCTGGTGGGCCAGCTCCCCTTGGCGGTCGTAGGTGGCCAGCCAGCCGTGGGCATCGTCAGCGTGGCGGGTCTGAATGGTCAGGGATCCCAGCCGGGCCAGGCTGTGCAAGGCTTCGCCCCGAAACCCCAGGCTGCAACCGTCCAACTTGCTGGTGGTGTGGCGACGGGCCACCTGCTCCAGCTCCGAAGCGGGGATCCCTTGGCCGTTATCGGCCACCCGCACCTGCCAGCGGCTGGGCCAGATCTCCACCTGAATGCGGGTGGCCTGAGCATCGAGGGCATTTTCCAGCAATTCTCGCAGAGCAGCCCCCAGCGAGTCGATCACCTCTCCCGCGGCCATCTGGGCGATCCGCTCTGGGTTCAGGGGTTGGATTTTGGACATGGAGTGAGTTGAGAAAGCAGACTCTCTTCCTGCCAGCTTGTCGCCAAAAGGCCAACAGCGCCGAGCTTTAGCTTAGCTCTCTCCCTCTGTTGCCAGTGGACAGCGCCTTGCCAATGGTTTTCATTAACTTCAAGGCTCCCCTCAGGCTAAGTGAAGGATTGAGGTTCCGCCTTCCTGCCCATCGGTAACCGCCAAGAACTTCGAGAAACTTCGAGAACAAGAGAGCTGAGCGGGTGGCCAGTCATAAGGAAACCTTAAAATCCCAAGGCCAGCCATCAGCCTCTACTAGGATTTAAATAGTAAAACTTCTCATTAAGGAGGAGATTATGGCAGCACAGCAAGCTCCGGCCCGAGAGCTATTCAAGGAGGCTTTTGAGAATCGCTACACCTGGGACAAAGACTTTCCTGGCTACCGAGCTGAGATAACCTACTTTCCCAAAGAAGGTGACAGCAGCCTCTCCTTCTCAGGAGTTGTGAGTATTGACCGCAACATGAAGATCGATGTTGCCGGCGTCGAGGACGAGGAGATCCGCCAGAAAATACGGGAACAGATGTGGGAAGTCATGGTGCATCGCGTTCGTCATTCCTTCGACGAGGAACACGGTGGCCACACCTTTGCCTATGGAGAGCCACAAAATTCAGACATCACTGAAGTTCTTGTTTCGGGCTTATCTTCTACCGATAGGTACTGGGTTCAGGGCAAGCACATTCAAATGGTACATCGCCATCTTGCCAATCGGACAATTACAGTCTCAGTTCAAGAGTTTTACGATACAGGTGAGGGCTACCTACCCACTCACTACACTGCTGAGTATTGTAGCCCAGGAACTGGAGAAAAAACTCAAGCAAAGATGATCTACGAAGATCGTTATCAAAAAATAGGTCGGTATTGGATTCTGGTTGAGAGAAGAATTTGGGAAGAGCAGGATGGCCAAAAAAGTTCATCCCCTCAACTTTTCCTCTTCTCTAATATTCGATTTTTCGAATAGCTGAGAAAAATAAGTTTTTCTTTGCGGCTGTGGGCATCTCTCATTATAGAAGGTGATGAGGTGCTCACAGCCAAGCTCAAAACAGATGGCCACAGGGTACAGCCTGTTAAGGGCTCAAGGGGTACAATAGCAGCACTTAGCAAACCAACTTCGGAAGGAGGATGGATTGATCAGTAGTAAAGAAGTCTTC
>NZ_JBSSEF010000033.1:0-30720 GCF_054061455.1 Thermostichus sp. OS-CIW-20 | reverse complement strand
AAAGTGCAACCATAGGCTACCACGAGATTGGCAAGGCGCTCTGGGCGTTATGCTCAGGGCTTTGCGGGATACCGCCTTTCTGTTTGGACTCCGTCTCGCTAACGCGGTCGCGTCAGCATCGCGTAGTAACAACGGAAACGGACAGAATGCTATCGCTTCACCGCTGAGCAGTAATGCTCAGCAGTGTTCAGCGTAAATGTATCAGCGAATGCTGATTTCCTCAACTGTACCTTCAAAATCCCCGACGACAATCTGGTCATTGAGTTGAAAAGGCTCGTTCAAAAGCAGCAGCACGCCCGCCAGGAAGTTCTTGAAAATATCTTGAAAAGCAAAACCGATGGCCACCGACCCTAACCCCAACAGCCCGATCAGATCTCCCAGGCGCAGATCTGGGAAAGCCACCACGCTGGCTGCCAGGATCCCTGCCACCCAAGCACCCACTTGGCTGACTTGCACCAGCAGCATTTGTAGGGAAGGGCTGGGGATCCACCGGTTGGCTGCGGATCCCGCCAGGCGCCGCACGGCCCGAACGCCATCTCTAGAAGACTGCGGTTGATGGTTTGCAGTAGTTCGTTCATATCTTCACCCTTGCTACGCTATCGATCACGATGAACGCCAGAGAACGCCATTCGACTTCGGCGGGAACACTCGATCAGGACTCAGGGAGGCTCTCTGTGGGTTCCGCCTCAGCTGGTATCCGCCACGGCTTAGGTTCTGCTGTGCTTGCTACCCTGAAAGAGCCACTCTGCCGCAAGATAGGTTTCAGGGCCGCAGCATGGCCAACTACGATTGGATCGTCGTCGGCGGCGGGATCACGGGGGCAGCCTTGAGCTACGAGCTGGCCCGCCAGGGGGGATCCGTTCTCCTCGTTGAGAAGGAAGCGCTGCCGTCCAGTGCCACTCGCTACAGCTACGGTGGCCTGGCCCATTGGGCCGGGAAAACCCCCCTGCTCAAAGCCCTGGGGGAAGAAGGGATCCAGCGCTACCGCACCCTGTCAGAGGAGCTGGAGGCGGATCTTCAATTTCGCGAGCTGGATCTGCTCATGCCCGTTGCCCCTGGCTACAGGATGGAGGCAGTGGAAGCCGATCTGGCCGACTGTCGCATCCCACCGCAGCGAATTTCTGTAGAGGCGGCCTGTGAGCTAGAGCCGCTTTTAAACCCTGCCGCCCTCGAGGGTGTACTCTGGGCGCGGCATGGCCACATCCACCCCTGGTTGACGACGCTGGCTTTTCAGAAGGCTTTCCAACGCCTAGGGGGATCCCTGCTCTTGCAAACCGTAAGGGCCTTGCGGCGCCAGGGCCGGCGCATTACGGGCGTGGAGACGGATACCGACTTCTGCGGAGCGGCTCAGGTGGTGGTGTGCGCCGGCGGCTGGACACGGGCTTTGTTGCGCCAGGCCGGGATCTGGGCTCCTATCTACTTCACCCACGCCGAATCCCTGGAGCTGGATCCTGCGGAGGTGCGGTTGAGAGCCATCGTCATGGGCGCGCCCGTGCAGCGTTTGGAGCTGGAGCGGCAAGCTGGCCGCCCCGACCGGGATCCCCTCTGGGACCAGCCGGGACAGGAGCTCTGCCCGCCCATCCTGGATGTCGGGATCGTGCAGTTTCTCGACGGCAGCCTTCGCCTGGGGCAGATTAGTCGGGTGCTGACGGATCCCATGGCCGAGGTAGATGCCGCTGCCAGCGAAGCCCAGATCCGGGAACAGGCCGGTCGCTACCTGCCTCAGGTGGCCCGCCTGCCTGGGCGGTGGTATCACTGCTTGGTGGCCTTCAGCGCCGATCACCAGCCTTTGGTGGGATCCCTGCCCGGCTGGGAAGGGCTGCAGCTCTTCTCCGGCTTCAGCAGCCCTTTGGCCATCCTGCCGGCCCTGGCTCGCCGCTTTGCCCAGCAGGCCTATGGACAAGAGGATGAGTGGCTCCCCAGCCTCTCGCCAGCGCGCTTTGCTGGGCCCTCACCCCCTGCCCCGCTCCCTTAGGGAGAAGAGCCCCCCTAGTCTTCAGCCAGCGGTGCCTCCAGCAGGTCTTCCAGGTTGAGTTGCACCTGGCGCTGCAAGGCCTGAATAGCCTGATATTCCTGTTGAATGCTGGCCTGGTACTGGGCAGCCAGAGCGGTGTTGCCCTCGGAAAAGGCCTGATCCCAGAGCTGCGTCCAGTAGCGGTAGCGCTTCTGGCGAATTTCCAACTCCATGTTGGCCAAGGCAGCCCGCACCACCAGGCGCGGACGCATCAGGGCCACACGGGTATTTTCGTCCAGCCAGAGCAGGTGGCTGAGGCGCTCGTTGAGGTCCTCGTCTTGGGCGCAGAGGGTGCGCAGGGCGGTCAGGAGACCCTCTCCCTGGTCTTCCAGCTCCGGCTGGGCCGAGAGCAGCTCCAAGATCCGCTGCCACAGCTCCCGGTGGGGACGGAAGCTAAACTGCAGCTCCCGCTCCATCAAGGTTTGGCGGATCTCGCGGCGGTACTCGGCAAAGTGCAAAAAGATCTGCAGAAGGTGGGACTCCGATTGCAAAAGTTTGCATCCCTTGGGGGCAGCAAGTTGCCGGGGTTTGGACCAGCGGTACTGGCGCACGGCCCGGCGCAGGTCCTCTTCCAGATCGCGGCAGAGGCGAGCGTTGCCCCGGCTGAGCAATTCCGCCACTTTGTGGATATACAAGGAGCGCCATTGTCCACCTAGACCGGCCAGCAGTTGCACCAGCGCTTGATAGGCCTGTTGGAAATCGGCACCTTGAGCGAGATCCCGACCGGCCAGCACCTGGTCAATTTGCCAATCTAGCCACAGGGGAGCCTGAGCCAGCAGGGCCTCAAATGCGGAGACCGAGTGCTGCCGCAGGAACTCGTCGGCATCTTTCCCGGCAGGAAGGGTGAGGATGCGCAGCTCGATTTCCCCCCGCCGCGCCTGCTCTTCAATGGCCTCGATGGCCCGCTTGGCGGCATTCAACCCAGCGCGGTCGGCATCGAAGTTGAGAATCAGCCGCTTGGACTGGGTATAGCGCAGCAGAGTCTTGACCTGGTGCGGCGTCAAGGCTGTGCCCATCGCGGCTACGGCATAGGCGATGCCGGCTTGGTGCAGGGCGATGACATCGAAATAGCCTTCCACCACCAAGACTTGGTCGGCTTTGGCAATGGCCTCGCGGGCAAAGTTGAGACCATAGACCACCTGGCCCTTGTTGAAAAGTTCCGTTTCCGGGGAGTTGAGGTACTTGGGCTGCTCCTCTCCCAGGGCTCTGCCGGCAAAGCCAATGACCCGCCCCTGCAAATCCAAAATGGGCAGCATGATGCGGTTGCGGAAGCGGTCGTAATGGCCGGATCCCTGCTGGCGCGGCACCAGCAAGCCGGCTTCTTCTAGAAGTTTGACCGGCTGGCGCTTTTGGTTGACCAGGTACTCGTAGAGCGAGTGCCAGCCGGGGGGAGCAAAGCCGATTTGAAATTTTTGCAAGGTCTCTTCGCTCAGGCGGCGGCTGTGCAGGTACTGGCGGGCGGCGGATCCTATCTGGGAGCGGAGAGCATGCCGATAGAAATCGGCAGCCAGGGCCAAAATCTCCAGCAGCTTTTCCCGGTGGGAGAGTTGGCGCTCGTAGTCCTGGGAGAGGGATCCCTTGGGCTCCGGCACATGGTAGCGGCGGGCCAGGTGGCGCACCGCCTCGGCAAAGGAAAGGCCCTCTATCTGGCTGACAAAGCGGATGACATCTCCCCCCGCCCCGCAGGCAAAGCACTTGTAGATCTGCTTGCTGGGGCTGACCTGAAAGCTGGGCTTGTGGTCGTTGTGGAAAGGGCAGAGGCCGACGAAATTCTTGCCCTGCTTGCGCAACACCACCTTTTCGGCCACCACCTCGACGATGTCGGCCTTCTGGCGCACCAACTGGATGAACTCCGGCGGCAGACTGCTCATGGCCCTGGGGATCCTGCACCCTATGGTACCTGCAGGGGAGTTGACAGGCTGTCTTTTGACCTAACCTGACCTAGTGGAGATAATGGTCTAGCTTCAAAAGCTGGATTTTTCCATGAGCGGTTTTTTGCAGATTGTTGAGAGGAAAATGCGGATCATCAAGTTTTTCTTGCTCCTTTTGCTGGTCGGCGCCGCCGTCTTCTGGGGCCCGCAGGTGGCTTCTGCGGAACCGGATTTGGCTTTGGGTGCCAAGGTCTTTCAGGCCAAGTGTGTGGGCTGTCACTTGAACGGTCGCAACACTCTGGTGGCGGCGAAAAACCTTTCCCTGGCTGCCCTGCACGAGTACCACGTGGATACCCCTGAGCTGATCCAAGCCCAGGTGCGCAACGGCAAAGGGGCCATGCCCGCTTTTGGCAAGCTCCTCAAACCAGAAGAAATCGAAGCCGTGGCCGCCTATGTTCTCGACCGGGCTGAGCACAACTGGAGCAAAGGCTGATGGCTCAGGAGAGGACTCAAGATCTGACCTTGGCTCCGAAAAATTCTGTCGCCCCGGTGCCGCAGGAGCAGGGCTGTGGAGCACAGGGATCCCGCCGCAAAATCTTGTCGGTTGGTGTGGGGGCGCATGGTTTGGTGGCCGTCGGCATCTCCGCCCACGGGGTGGTGGCCATAGGCGTGGTGACCCACGGCATTCTCTCCATTGGCCTGGTGGCGATGGGCGCCCTCTCTTTTGGGCTGGTGTCGATGGGCCTGGCCAGCGCCGGCCTGGTGTCCATGGGCCTCTCCAGTTGGGGTCAGCACAGCATGAGCGTAACCGAATCCCACGGATCCCATCGCCATCCCTGAAGAAATTGGAAAACTAAAGAAATTGGAAAAAAAGGAGATTGGAAATGGGTCTGCAAAGTTACTTAGCTCTAGCCAGAAAATCTCTGCTGGCTTTGGGTATGAGCTTTTTGCCTCTTTCTTCTGCCTGGGCTCATGTTACCGTCCATCCCCAAGAAGCCCCGGCAGGCAGCTACACCAAGCTCACCTTTCGCGTACCCCATGGATGTGATGGCTCCCCAACCAAGCGCTTGCGGGTGCAGATCCCAGAGGGATTTGTTTCCGTGAAGCCGATGGTGCACCCTCTGTGGAACATCGAGACGGTCAAAAGGCCGCTGAAGACCCCATACGAGTCCCACGGGAAGATGATCACCGAAACGGTTGCCGAAGTGATCTGGAGTGGCGGCTCGCTGCCCGATGACCTCATGGATGAGTTCAGCATCCGCGCCAAGCTGCCGGATCGGCCCGGCGAGGTCATCCCCATCCCGGTGATCCAGGAGTGCGAAAAAGGTGTGCACCGCTGGATCCAGGTGGCGCAGCCGGGCGAGGATCCCAAGAGCTTGCCGGAGCCGGCCCCGCTGCTGAAGCTGACAGGTGGAGGTAGTGGACAGGGTCATGGTCACGGCAGCCGCTAGGCGGCCTGGTGGGCAGGATGTCTCGCCCTAGAAGGGTTTTTGCCTGGATTTGGGCTGGGATCCTCGGCCTCTTGCTGTGGACGGCTGGGATCCCGCCCGCTTTTGCCCATGCCAGCTTGCTCTCCACTTTCCCGGAAGATGGAGCGGTGCTCCAGGAAGCGCCGACGCAAGTGCGGCTGGTTTTCGATGAGCCGGTGCAGCTTACGCAGCTCCAGGTTTTGGACGGAAATGGACAGGTATTGCCCCTGGAAAACCTGGTGAGCAGGGGCGAGGCGCTTCAGGGGGATTTGCCCCAGGGAATCCCAGAGGGGGTTTACCTTGTCAGTTGGCGGGCCATTTCCGCTGATTCCCATCCGGTGAGTGGCTCGTTTGTCTTCCAGGTGGGGACTGCAGATCCAGAGCTGGTTCAAGCGGTGAGGGCGGCCCAGGTTCGAAAAAGGGATCCCCTATATTGGCCGCTGGTAGGTGTGCGCTGGGGGATCTACCTGGGCAGCCTCTTTGTGGTGGGGGTGTTGGGCTGGTGGCGGCTGTTGGAGGGGCGTTCGAGCGTTTTGGGGGCAAATGGAATAGAGCTCTCTGTTCGCGCCAGCGGGACGGAGTCCTTTAAGGCCTGGGCTTTCGTGGCAGCTTGGCTGACCCTTAGTTTGACTCTGGTGGCCTTCAGTTTGCACTTGGCCCAGCTTTACCCCCACCTCAATGGGCAAAAGCTGCTGAGTGTGATGCTTTCTCCCTACGGCTGGGGTACGGCACTGCGGCTAGTGGGGCTAGGAGTTCTGATCTGGGCCTGCGAGGGCGGGCCCCGCTGGGCCAACGGCCTGGGGTCGGTGGCGGTGATAGGGTCGTTTTTGCCCATCGGCCATGCCCTCACCAGCGAGTATCCAGCAGGGACGATGGCCCTCTTGGGGCTGCACCTGGCCGGCTCGGCTTTTTGGTTGGGGGGGCTGTGGGGGGTGGAGCGCCTGTTGAGCCGATTGCGCCAGCGGGACGGAGTCCTTGAATGGACTTCCCAATCGGCAGGTGTCATCCAACGATTTTCCGATGTGGCCACCTGGGCTGTGCCGGGGCTGGTGCTGGCGGGAGTGGGGATGGGCGGGATCCACCGCGGCTGGGACTGGGAGCACCCCCACGGGCAGTACCTCTGGGCGAAGCTGTTGCTGGTGCTGATGATCGTGGGTTTGGGCGCCCACAACAAGTTGCGGCTGCTGCCGGCGTTGCGAGAGGGGGTTTGGTCGGCGGGCCGATCCCTGCGCCAAATTGTCCGCCTGGAGTTGGTGGGGCTAGTTCTGGTGCTGGCCTTGACCAGCTTTCTGGTGGCCCAAGCCCCTCCTGGCCAAGGAGCGGGACCGGCTTGCCAAGAGACATTGAGCTGGCCGGAAGGCAGCCTCCGCCTGCAGATCCTGCCCTGCCGCCCTGGCAACAACCGCATCCAAGTGGAAGTTAAGGGGATCCCCGCCCAGGAGCTGAGCCTGGAGTTTGACCTCCCCGCACGTGGGATCCCGCCTCTGCGCCGCCAGGCGCTGCCAAGAGAACCTGGCCAGTTTGAGGTGGAAGATGTCCTCTTGCCCTTAGCGGGAGAATGGCAGCTCAAGGTAAGGCTGCTGGTGAGCGACTTCGAGGAGCGACGGGAGCAAGTTAGGCTCAGGGTAGAGGATCGCTAAGAGCTGCCTAGGGAGTGAGTCTCTTCTTCCCAAAGGCGACCCTCGTATCCTTGCAACTGGAGAGCAGTTTGGAAGTCCTGACAGGCTCCTTGCCAGTCACCAACGGCAGCGCGGGCTAGGGCACGGTTGCAGTGGGCTTTGATGTGGCTGGGATCCCGTTCGAGAACCTGCGTGTAGTCGCGGATAGCTGCCGCAAAATCTCCCTGTTGGGCGTAGGCCCAGCCGCGGTTGTTCAAGGCCCAGAGGCGCGTCTGCGGATCTGGCTCCAGTTGCAGGAGCTGGGTGTAATCGGCCAGGGCCCTCTCTATTTCCCCCGCCTGATCCCAAAGGAGAGCCCGCCAGAGGAGGGCGTGGCGCTCCTGCGGGTTCAAGGCCAGGACCTGGGTGTAGTCGGCAATGGCCTGCTGCAGCCGGTTGGCCTGGCGGTGGAGATCCCCCCGCTGCCGGTAGGCCAGCGCCGCATCCGCCAGCCCCCAGTCGCGGTTGCAGCCTATGGCCCGGTCGAGATCAGCCAACGCTGCCTCCTCGTCTCCCAAGACTAGGTGTACCGCTGCCCGCAGGGCAAATCCCTGGGAAGCCTGCGGCTGCTCTTGGATCAAGGCCGTGAAATCGGCCAGCGCTCCCTGCCAGTCTTCCAGCCGCTGCCGCGCCATGCCCCGGTACAAGTGGATACGAGCCATCAGATCCAGCCCATGGGGGCCCCCCGGCTGGCCTGCCCACTGCAGCGCCTGGGAGAAATCCTCACAGGCTGCTGCCCAATCTTCTTGCTCAAAGTAGATCTGGCCGCGGTCGAAGTAGAGCTGCGGGTTGCGGGGATCCCGCTCCAGGGCAGCCGTGTAGTCCTGCAGGGCCGCCAAGGGATCCCCCAAAAGCCGGTGAACCTGCCCGCGGCTGCTGCGGGCGCCGACATCGCTGGCATCTAAAGCAATGGCCTGATTCAAGTCTGCCAGAGCCGCTTCCAGGTGACCCAGCTCCAGATGGGCAATCCCACGCTTGAGGTAGGCCTTGGCCAGCCGGGGATCCAACTCCAGGGCGCGGTTGAAGTCGGCCAAAGCGCCTGCCGGATCCCCCAACCCCTGGCGGGCCAGCCCCCGGTAGAAATGGGCTAGCGCCAGGGCAGGATTAAGGCGGAGCGCCTGTTCGCAGTCAGCCAGCGCTGCCTCCAGGGCGTTGTTGCTCAGGTAGGCCACAGCCCGCTGCAGATAGAGCTCCGCTTGAGCTGCCGCCACGGCTCCCGAAGGCTCCTCCCCCTGCGTAGCCCTCAGCGCAATGGCCTGGGAAAAATCAGTAATGGCCCCTTGCAGATCCCCCAACGCCTGCCGGGCTAGACCGCGGCGGTAACAGGCCTTGGGGTGGCCGGGATCCAACTGCAGCGCCTGGGTATAGTCCTCAATGGCTCCCTGAAAGTCCAGCAACTGCGCCCGTGCTACGCCCCGGTTGAAATAAGCTTCCGTATCTTGGGGATCCCGTCGGAGGACCTCGGAAAAATCGGCTACAGCCCCTTGCGCATCTCCCAACTGGCCGCGCACTACGCCGCGGTTAAAGTAGGCCCGTACTTCCTCGGGGTTGAGCTCAAGGGCGCGGGAATAGTCCTCGATGGCTTGCTGCGGCTGATCGAGCTGCCGGTAGGCATTGCCGCGGCTGTAGTAGGCCAGGGCCCAGTGAGGGTCGAGACGGAGGGCGTGCGTGTAATCAGCAACTGCTCCCTCATAGTTCCCCAGTCGGTAGCGGGCGATGCCGCGGTTGACATAGGCACGGGCGTCTCCTGTCAGTTGAATGGCCTGGGTGAAGTCCTCCACAGCTCCTGCCCAGTCGCCACTTTTGTAGCGGGCACTGCCCCGCTGGCTATAGGCGCGGCCATTCTGGGGATCCAGTTGAATGGCCAGGGTGTAGTCGGCAATTGCTCCCTGCAGATCCCCTTGGCGAGCTTTTTCCTGGCCGCGGGTTACCAAGCGCATCGCCAAGAGTTGATCCACCGAAAGCTGGGAAAGAGCAGGCGCTACACCTTCGGTGGGGGTAGGCAGGAGAGGCCGCAGCGCCTCCATCACCTCAGCCGCCGATTGAAAGCGCTCCTGCCAGCGGGGACAGACCATGCGATCCAAAATCTCCGCCAGCTCCTTGCTAAGCGCCACCAGATCCCGCCAAAGCAGCTGGCCGGTGCGGGGATCGTCCCGGATCTTGGTGGGGGGACGGCCGGTGAGCGCCTGAATGGCCAGCACCCCAACCGAATAGATATCGCTGCAGGGCTGGGGCTTGCCGCCAAGCTGTTCTGGGGCTATGTAGCCCACCGAGCCGATTACCGTCGCCACCTGGGTTTGACCGGGGGCGTGGCTAACCAATCTCCCCACCTCCTTCACCGCCCCAAAGTCAATCAACACCAACTTGCCGTCGAAGTCGCGGCGCATCAGGTTGGCCGGCTTGATGTCCCGGTGCAGGATCTGGTGGGCGTGGACATGGCGCAGGATCTCGAGAACTTCCCACAGGAGTTGCACGACCTCTGGCTCGCTGAGCGGCTTGCCGTCTACCAGCTCGTGGGTGAGGTCGTGCCCGGCAATGAACTCCTCGACTAAATAGAACTCCTGATCCTGCTCGAAGTGGGCCAAGAGGCGAGGTACCCGGTCGTAGTTGTTGAGCCGGTTGAGAACCTTGGCCTCCCGTTCCAACAGCTTGCGCGCCGTGGCCAGGGTGTAGGGATCCGTCGAGAGCGGGCGCAGGCGCTTGACCACGCAGGGAGTGTTGAAAGTGTCGCGATCCACCGCCTTGTAGGTAACCCCAAACCCTCCTTGCCCCAGAAGGCCGAGGATTTCGTAGCGTCCCCGCAGAAGGGTTCCCGGCTTAACCTTGTCTTCCATAGCCCAGCTTGCCCCGCTGTGACCTTGGTCACAGCAAGCTGGCTCGATTCTGCCATAGGCTGGCCTCCTGCAGCGAGCTTGGTCTTAGTCCTGCACGTACTCTTCGCCAGAGAGCAGGGCCGCCTCTGCCTTCTGAAACTCCCGCCCCAGGTAGGCGGCGTGGCTGAGCTGAGAGACGACCTTTTCGCTTTCTTTTTCAAAAATCTGGACGCACAACTCTTTGGCCGTCCGGCCAACGTACACCCGCTGCGGGGAGCGATTGACCGGCCCCCGCGCGGGGATCACCGCTCCAGTCTCCGGGTCGGTGGCCAGCCCCCGCTCGTTGATCACAGTGCTGTAGTACTTAGCGCAAATGAGCTGCTGCTGCCGATCCACATAGATGACAAAGTAGCCTGCCGGGTCTAGCTCCAGGGATCGGCGGGAAAGCTGGTCATCGATGCGGCGCACCTGCTCCTGCAGAGACTCAGAGGAAAAAGACGGCATGGTAAAGTCAAAACGGGTGCCAAAAACGTAGCCAAGACTACCTCCATTATCCCCATTGTGGCCGAGGAATGGGATCCCTAGCGAGGGAATTGCGACAGAAAAAATCCCCTTATTTACCCGTGTTTTAAGGGATTGGCGGCGGCTTGAGGCCCTGGCAAGTTCAGTGGAAAGGCGGATGCTTGCAATTGGGAGCTGAAATTACGGTGGAAGCGGTGAGCTAGGAGTAGTCTCTACCAAGATGCAATCCGCCCAAGCTGAGAGGCCCGTGAGGGTTGGGATCCCTGAGATAGCACCTTTTGGAGAGCAGGAGCCGGCGGGCCATCTCCTCATCGTGGACGATCAGCCCCACAGTCGCCTGTTGCTGGGGGATCTGTTGGAGAGCATTGGTTATCGCGTCAGCGAGGCGGAAAACGGCCAGCAAGCCCTGCAGATGCTGCCAAGCTTGCAGCCGGATCTGGTCCTGTTGGATGTGATGATGCCGGGGTTGGACGGATTCGAGGTCTGTCGGCGCATCAAGGCTGATGAAGAGACACGCCTGATCCCGGTGGTGTTGATTGCAGCGGCCAGCGACCGCAAAAATCGCCTGCGCGGGATTGAGGCGGGGGCAGACGACTTCTTGAGCAAGCCCTTTGACGAGTCCGAGTTGCTGGCGCGGGTGCGCTCCCTCGTTCGCCAGAAGCATCTCAATGAAGACTTGGATCATGCCGCCCAGGTTTTATTTGCCATTGCCCGCAGTGTAGAAAGCCGGGATCCGACCACCGGGGATCACTGCGAGCGGCTGGCAGCCCTGGCCAAGAGCTTTGGCGAGTTTCTCCAGCTACCCCGTCCCCTGATCAAGGTGCTGACCTGGGGAGGTTACCTGCACGACATCGGCAAAGTGGGCATACCCGACGCCATCTTGGGCAAAACGGGCAAGCACACGCCGGAAGAGTGGGAGGTGATGAAATCCCACGTCCTAATTGGAGAGGAAATCTGCCGCCCCTTGCGCACCATGAGGGATGTGCTGCCCCTTATCCGCCACCACCACGAGCGCTGGGACGGCAGCGGCTATCCCGACGGCCTCAAGGGAGAAGCAATCCCCCTGGTGGCCCGCGTCTTTCAGATTGTCGACATCTACGACGCCCTTACCTCGGAGCGGCCCTACAAGCGAGCCTTCACTGTCCAGGAGGCCATGGACATCCTGCGGCAAGAAACGACCAAGGGCTGGCGGGATCCCTACTTGGTGGAGCGTTTCTTTGAGTTTCTCAGGTCGCGGCTGCCCCATTTGGAGTAGACTGGACTAGTTCCCGTGCTTCAGCGAGATGGCGTCTTTTGGCAGGGGCAGATCCGCTACGTCGCTGTGTCGGCTGTCGCCAACTGTTTCCCCGCTCCCAGTTGTGGCGGCTGGTTAGGCAATACGACACTCACCAGGTGCTTTTGGATCAGGGCATGGGGCGTTCTGCCTACCTCTGTCGCCGCCTCGAATGTCTGCGGGCGGCCCGGCGTAAGCACCAGATGAGCAGAGCCCTCAAGGCAGCAGTGCCCGACTCGCTGTGGCAACTGCTGGAGCAGCAACTGCTGCGCGATTCTGAGGCCCAGAGCCCCCCGGAAACATCAGCCCCGGGGGCAAGCGCTTTAGACAAAACCTAGGCAGCTCCAGAATTGGCCAAGTTAAGATATTGAAACACCTTTTCAGGTTCATCCAGTCGCGAACTACACGGCAGCCCCTCTCAACTGTCAGAATGAGGACTGGCTGCGGCCAACCTGTATGAGCCGCAGAAAGGTTATTCTAAAAAGCACTGTTGATGTTGGTTTCTTCCCCGGTTGTCCTAGCTTTATGTCCCCTGCGGATGTTTCCAAAGTAGCTTCGGACTTGGATTCCCTCCAGTCCGCGCTCTTGGAGGATCGCCGAGATGCTCTCGCTGTGCCGAAGGAAGTGGCCACACACCCAACAGGTTCAGTCCCATCTGGCGATTTGGATCGTATTAACTTGGGTTGTAAAACTGACAAGGAGCAAGGAGCAGAGGCTAGCAGACGAATGACCGATAAAGTCCGACTTTACGAGATTGCCCGCGAAATGGGATGTGACAATCGCGAGGTGCTGGAGGTTTGTGAGCAGTTGGGGATCCCTTTCAAAAGCCATAGCAGCACCATTTCTCCAGAGCAAGCCGAGTTGGTGCGCAGCAAACTGAGTGAACCTCGCGTTGTGAAACCGACTCGTCCCCGGCTCCGGCCCAAGCTGCAACCTGAGAGCTCTCAACCGCAGCCTCCCGTCGAAGCCAAAGCAAGTGAGCGCCCTCAGCACATTGTCGGCATTCGCCGGCCCGCTCCTGCTCAGCAGCAAGCTGCTGCTGGTGAGGCCAGTTCTTCCAAGCCTTCGCCGCAGCGACCCGACCAGCTCTCCTCTGAAAAAGGGGCTGCCGGTGGCAGCCTCGAATTGATAGGCCCGCCGCGGCGGCAAGTCGATCCGCCTGCGCGCCCGGCTGCCCAGGAGCCGCAGCCGGCAGCTGCTTCTACTCGCCCTGAGGCTGCCGCCAAAGCCGGCAGCCCCGAACCTAGCCCTGCTCCGGCGGCCAAGCGACCGACAGTGCTCCCCCCCCCTCGACGAGCCGCCTCTGGGCCCGAGCCGCCGCAACGGGCCCCTGAATCCCGTCGCCCTGGCCTTGCGGAGGCGCCCTCCCCCAGCGGCGCTCGTACCTCTCCTCCTGTCGAGGAAAAGGTTTCTCTCCCTCAAGCTGAACAGCGCCCGCGTCCGCAATTGGTGGGCGCGCCTGTCCGCCCTGGCACTCGTCCCGAGCCGCGCTCGCCGGTGGCCAAGAAGGAAGAGAGCTCCGACAGCGGCAAAGCTGACGAGGCTCCTCGTCCGCAGCGGCGGCTGGAATTGGTAGGGCCTCCTACCCGTCCTGTGGCTAAGCCTCTTCCCCCTGAGCCGGATGCTTCCCCTCGCTTGCCAGAAGGGATCCCTGAGGAACGCCCCACGCCGGTGTTGGCCGAAGCTCCCGTGCGGCCTGCTGCGCCCAAACTCAAGCGCAAGACGGTGGAAGAAGAGGACGAGGAACTACAAGCCCTCGAACGACGGGCCGGCCGCACCCAGGCCAAGCGCAAACGCAGCCGCAGAAGAGAGGAAGGAGACGGAGACGTTCTGGATTTGGATCCCTTGACCGTCCTCTCCAGCGTCAAGCAGGCGGAGCTGAACGCGCTCAAACCCTTGGCGCGCCCCACCGCCAAGCCCCCCTCCTATCGTCCGCCCGCGGCAGCAGCTCGCCCTCGCCCGGCTGCTGAGCGCCCCCAGCGGCCCTCGGCCTCCGCCGAAGCTACTGCTCCTGAGGCCGCAGCAGAATCCTTGCCAGAAGAGAAGGTATTGCTCCTGGAGGGCAGCCTCACCGTGCAAGAATTGGCCCGCCGCCTGCGGGTAGCCGAAACCGAGATCATCAAAACCCTCTTCTTTAAAGGAGTGAGGGTGACCATCAACCAGGTTTTGGACGAGTCGCTGGCCGAGTCGGTGGCCAAAGAGTTGGGCTACGAAGTACGTCGGCCCGAGGCAGAGCCCAAAGCCAAGAAAACCGAGATCCTCGATCTGGAGGACATCGACCATCTGGTGCCACGTCCGCCGGTGGTGACCATCATGGGCCACGTGGATCACGGCAAAACCACTCTGCTCGATGCCATCCGCCACACCAATGTGGCCCAGCGAGAAGCCGGCGGGATCACCCAGCGCATCGGCGCTTACCACGTGGACGTAGACTTTGAGGGCCAGAAGCGGCGCATTGTTTTCCTGGATACTCCCGGCCACCAGGCCTTTACCGCCATGCGCGCTCGCGGCGCCCGCGTCACCGACATTGCCGTTTTGGTGGTGGCTGCCGACGACGGGGTGCAGCCGCAGACGCTGGAGGCCCTCAGCCACGCTCGCGCAGCCCAGGTGCCGATCATCGTGGCCATCAACAAGATCGACAAGCCCGGCAGCCAGCCGGAGCGCGTCAAGCAGCAGTTGGCAGAGCACGGCCTGTTGCCGGAGGAGTGGGGCGGCGACACGCCCATGGTGGAGGTGAGCGCCCTCACTCGCCGCAACCTGGACGCGCTGCTGGAGATGATCCTGTTGGTGGCCGATGTGGCGGAGCTGCAGGCCAACCCCAACCGGCCTGCCCGCGGCACCGTGATCGAAGCCCACCTGGACAAGGCTCGCGGCCCGGTGGCTACTCTGTTGGTGCAAAACGGTACCCTGCGGGTGGGCGATACCCTGGTGGCCGGCGCCGTCTTGGGCCGGGTCAAGGCGATGATGGACGACCGCGGCCAACGGCTGCAGGAAGCGGGGCCCTCTTCGGCGGTGCAACTGTTGGGCCTGGAGGAGGTGCCCGCAGCGGGGGATGAGTTCCAGGTGTACGCCGACGAGAAAGAAGCCCGGCGGATTGCCGAGGAGCGAGCGGAAGCCCTGCGGCAAGCCCGTCTGCAACAGGCGCTGCTGTCGCGGCGGGTGAGTTTGGGCAGCATCTCTGCCAAGGCCCAGGAAGGCCAGCTCAAGGAGTTGAACTTGATCATCAAGACGGACGTGCAGGGATCCGCCGAGGCCATCCAGACGGCGCTGCAGGATCTGCCGCAAGAAGAAGTGCGCTTGCGAGTGCTTCTAGCAGCTCCTGGGGAGATCACCGAGACTGACGTGGATCTGGCAGCAGCCAGCGACGCCATTATTCTGGGTTTCAACACCAGCTTCGCCCCCGGCGCGCGGCAGGCTGCCGACGACAAGGGGGTGGATGTGCGCGAATACGACATCATCTACAACTTGCTGGACGATCTGCGGGCAGCGATGGAGGGCCTGCTGGAGCCGGAGGAGGTGGAGGAGCCGCTGGGCCAGGCGGAAGTGCGCAAAGTCATCCCCATCAGCCGCGGCACCGTTGCCGGCAGCTACGTGCTCTCCGGCAAGGTGCAGCGCAACGCTCTGGTGCGGGTTCGCCGCAAAGGGGAGGTGGTCTACCAGGGCCGTCTCGATTCTCTGAAGCGCTTCAAGGAGGACGTGCGGGAGGTGGCCGCCGGTTTCGAGTGCGGGATCGGCATCGAGAAGTTCGATGCCTGGCAAGAAGGGGACCTTATCGAGGTCTACCAGATGGTTACCAAGCGGCGGACGCTGGCTCCTGCCTAGTTAATTTGGGTGGCCTAGCGTCGCAGGGATCCCAGTCCAGGGGATCTAGGAGGGAGGATTTGCTCCAGAACAACGGAAGCAGTTGCTAAGTGGAGGGGAGGGATGCAACGGAGCCAGAGATTGAGTCAGATGTTGTTTGTAACCCTGCGGGAGGATCCTGCCGAAGCAGAACTGATCAGCCACAAGCTGCTGCTGCGGGGCGGCTTTATCCGGCGGCTCTCCCCGGGGATCTACACCTATTTGCCGCTCCTCTGGCGGGTTTTGCAAAAGATCTCGGACATCGTCCGGGAGGAGATGAACGCCATCGGCGCTCAGGAGTGTCTGCTGCCCCAGTTGCAGCCAGCCGAGATCTGGCGGGAGTCGGGCCGCTGGGACGTGTACACCCAAGCGGAAGGGATCATGTTCGCCCTCAAAGACCGACAGGGGCGCGAGCAGGCCCTGGGCCCTACCCACGAAGAGGTGATTACCCTGCTGGCCCGGGATCTCATTCGCTCCTATCGCCAGTTGCCGCAAATTCTCTATCAAATCCAGACCAAGTTCCGCGACGAGATTCGACCCCGCTTTGGCCTGCTGCGCGGGCGGGAATTCCTCATGAAAGACGCCTACTCCTTCCACGCCAACGAAGAGAGCCTGCGCCAGACCTACCAGGACATGTACCGGGCCTACGGCCGCATCCTGCGCCGCTGCGGGCTGGAGTTCCGCGTGGTGGAGGCCGACGCCGGCGCCATTGGGGGGCCATCGGCAGCCTCGCAGGAGTTTATGGTGTTGGCCTCTGCCGGAGAAGACGAGATCCTCTACACTCCTGATGGCTCCTATGCCGCCAATGTGGAGAAGGCCGTCTCCCTTCCGCCGCCAGCAGCAGACTCCCCCTACACCACCTTCCAGGTTCTGGACACGCCGGGAACGGAAACCATCGAGAAGCTGGCCAATTTCTTGAAGATCTCCCCCACTCTGATTGTCAAAAACGTCCTCTACCAAGCCCTTTACGACAACGGCCTACGGGTGGTGGTGCTGCTGAGCATCCGCGGCGATCAAGAAGTCAATGAGGTGAAGCTGGCCAACCACCTCAACCGTCTGGCGGAGCGCTACCAAGCCAACAAGTTGCTCAAGCTCACCTTGGCGGATGCGGAGATCCAAAAAAGCTGGCAAGGGGATCCGATCCCCGTGGGCTACATCGCGCCCGACCTGCCGGATAGCTGCCTGGGCCGGCAGAAAAACCTGGCCCCTCAGATCCTGCGCCTGGCCGACCAGACGGCAGCCCTGCTGAAAAACTTTGTAACCGGCAGCAACCAGGTGGGGCGGCACGTAGTGGGGGCCAACTGGGGCGAGCAGTACCCCCTGCCGGAGGTGGTGGACGTGCGCAAAGCGCAAGCCGGGGATCGCTGTCTGCTCAACCCCGACCAGATTCTGGAAACCGCCCGCGGCATTGAGATCGGCCATATTTTCCAGTTGGGCCTCAAGTTTTCGCTGCCGATGCGGGCCAGCTTTACCGACGAGCAGGGATCCGAGCAGCCCCTGTGGATGGGCTGCTACGGCATTGGGGTATCGCGCCTGGCCCAGGCGGCGGTGGAACAGTCCCACGATGCCAATGGGATCATCTGGCCGGTGGCGATCGCCCCTTATCACGTGGTGGTGGTGGTGCCCAACGTCTCCGACCCAGAGCAGACGAAGGTGGCGGAAAGATTGGTGCAGGAACTGGCTGCTGCCGGCATCGAGACCCTCTGGGACGACCGGGACGAGCGGGCCGGCGTCAAGTTCAAAGATGCGGATCTCATCGGGATCCCTTACCGCCTTACCACCGGGCGCAGCCTTAAGCAAGGCAAGGTGGAATTGGCCGAGCGGGCCACCGGCCAAGCGGTAGAAATTCCCATTGAGGAAGTGGTGGCTACCCTCAAAGAGCGGATTGCTGCCGCTCTGGCTGTGCCAGATTGAGCAGGGCTTTTGTCGTAACCAATGCTGAACCTCTCTCTTCTCAAGGAAGACGAATCCTATACTTTTCGCTCTTATTTTGAGATGCCCTACGAGCCAGAGGAAATCCTGGCTCAGTTTAGCTACCGTCTGGAGATAGGAGAGTGGACATGGCCCGTTGCCCCTGCCCCACCCCAAACCCCAGCTCTGAAAAACCGGATCCGACAATTGTTGCCTTTGGTCAGCCTCACCAGCGTGACAGCCCGCCGAGAGCTGCTGGTGGCCCCTGTGCTGACGGAAGTGGCTCTTCACTGTCGAGTTCCTTTGCGGCTGGAATATCCCCTGATGGTCAACAATTGGCTCAAGGGCAGCCTTGATTATCTCTTGCGGGGCAAGAACATCCTGCTGGTGGTTGAAGCCAAAAAGGACGATCTGACGCGGGCTTTTGTCCAAATGGCGGTGGAGATGATCGCCCTGGCCCAGGTGGAGCCGCAAGCGCAGATCTACGGCGCTGTTACCATTGGATCTATCTGGCAGTTCGGGCAGATCCTTGGGGATCCGCGGACAATCCGACAAGACTTGACTTTGTACCGAGTACCGGAAGATCTGGAGAGCGTTGCCGGCATCCTCACGGCCATGGTAGGGGATCCCAGCCAACCATGAAACCCAAAACCCTCTGGTTTGCCCTGCAATTGATGGTGGCCGCTGCCGGGATCAGCGCGGCCATCAAATATGGCGGCCCCTACTTGGCCTTGCCGGAGACCCTGCCGGTGATCCTGGCCATGATCGTCTCGCCCGCCCTGGTCATGGCCGGGATCCTGTGGCGCTGGCAACAGCGGTCTTCTCTCTCCCCAACCCGCGCTCAAGACCGCCAGGGATCCCCGCCAACTGCAAACTCTGAGAATCCAAAAATCTCTCAGCCGCCTTTCCATTGACCCTCACCCCCAGCCCCTCTCCCTCTGGGAGAGGGGAGCTTGGGCGCCAATGCCAGGCCGGCAGGGCGACACTCTCAGTCCAGCCAAGGGGACAGGCTACTGCTGGGTGAGGCGCAAGGTTACCGTCGGGCTGGTTTGGTTGCCGGAAGTGGCCGTGAGATTGATCTGATACACCGTGCCGGAGGCCGGAATGGGCGGCCGCACCGTAACGGTGAAGCGGCCCTGGGCATCGGCTTGCACAGTTTGGTTGGTCACCGTCTGTTGGGCGCTGATGATGCCCCCCAGCGAGGTCGAAGCCGTTACATTCACCCGCACCGAAGCGTTGGGAGCCGTCGTGCCCTGCAGCGTAAAGGAAGAGCCGGAAACCCGATCCCCATCGCGCAGGTTGGTGATCTGGGGCAGCAGGCTGGAGAGGCTGATCGTCG
Source organism: Thermostichus sp. OS-CIW-20 (assembly GCF_054061455.1). Lineage (NCBI taxonomy): Bacteria > Bacillati > Cyanobacteriota > Cyanophyceae > Thermostichales > Thermostichaceae > Thermostichus > Thermostichus sp. OS-CIW-20. The sequence continues at coordinate 12,010 of NZ_JBSSEF010000033.1, read as the reverse complement.
CGGCAACCTCTTGGGTGGCGAGCCGCTGGATACCACCGGCGGCCCCCTCGATCAGGCGGGCGGGCTGTTCTGCGGTCATAAAGCGCACCTGGCCGCCGTTTTCCAGGCGAGCGATGACGATCCCTTCGCGGGTGGCATCTTTTGGCTCGATCAGGGCGTTGACCACATAGGTGCCGCTGGAAACTTCCTGAGCCGGCAGGGTTTGCACCTGCCGCCCGTCCTGGACAAGGTAAACGGTTACCCGGCTGGAAGGAGTGCCTTTGACGGTTACCAGCAGGATCTCGCCCGCCGCCAAGGGGCGATTGCCGGCGTTGTGATCCACCAGGTCGATAGAGGCGCGGACGGGGTTACCCACGGTGAAGCTCCAGGTCACGCGGCGGGTCACCCCCTGGGTATTGGTGAACTCCAGCAGGACTTCCCGCCGTCCCGGCGGTAGCGGCTGCGAGGGACGGTAGGTGAAGAAATCCCGGGTAATCACCGACTCGGCAGTAACATCTTTGCCATCCACAAAAACCCGCACCGTCTCCGGACGCACGCTGACCCCATCTTGGCTGCGAAAAGAAGCCGAGATTGGCGAGGTGGGCTCCACATTGGTGGCCGCTTGAGCCGGGCTGGGATCCGTAATTTGTTGAGCCCTTGCCGGCAGGCCCGACAACCCCACCACCGCAGCGCCCATCACCAAGGCACGGGGAAACCAAGAATACAAGTTATCGCTCATGAGACCATCCAAAAAAAGTAAAAGTAAAGGACACTTCAGTTAGGTTACAAGCGAGTAGCTCAAAGGCAGAGCAAAGTCTACAAGAACATCGACCTGGACATCCTGTTTGCATCCTGTCATAGGGGTCGATTGCTGTCGATACGCCTAAACCTCGGGTTGGCTCTCCAACAGACCCAGCTCCAACGTCAGATTCGAGTAAGGTTGACTGCCATGTAAACTACCCGGCTCCGACCGCCCCCCTTCCAGCCCCCAACCCCCGTATACGGGGGCAGGGGGGCGGGGGGATTGAGGGGGGTACGAAGCGGGCTTTTGGTAGCCCTGCAGTTGGCAAGCCAACCACGGGCCCCCCTCTTGTCCCCCCGCATGCGGGGGGATGTAGGGGGGCTGGTTTACAGCAACCCCCAAAAGTGCAATCCCGTTGGCACCGTTCAAATCTGCATCCCCTTCCCAACCACAGAGCGGGTTCACACAACGAAAATGCTTCCCTTCCCGTTGCTCAATCCAAAAACACTGGTGGCAGGTCTGCGAGCTGTAGGCAGGTGGCACCACCACAACCTGGATCCCTGCTCTCGCTGCCTTGTAGTGCACAAACTGCCTCAGTTGATAGAACGCCCAACTATTGGACCGCCGACGCTCGGTTTTGCTGCGCGGCGGTCGGTGGCTACGTTCCCGGATCCCCCCGCCCCCCAGTCCCCCCGTGTACGGGGGGATATAGGGGGATGCGGCGTTCATCTTCGCAAAGTTTAGAACCCGGTCGGGATCCCAAAGGCTATCTTTTGCCCGTTCAAGCTGGCATCAATTCACGAAAATAGCGCCTGTCTCTTGTAAATCGAGACAATGGTCGCCGGAGACATCGTTGACCAGGCGCACCTCTACGGTGATTACATTCAAGGGATCCACGCTCACCCGGTAGCCCACTGGGGACAACATCGGCGTGTTGATGGCCATGCAGTTGGGGATCGGCAGGTTGCTCAGACGCAGCGTTTCTCCCGGCGGAAGTTCCGACACCTTCTGGCGCGGATCGGTAAAGCCGTATTCCAGAGGCAGGCCGGTGCGATTGTGGATCACCAGCTCAGCAGGCAGGTTGGGGTTGAAGCGGGCCACCGGGCGATCGAAGACCAATTGATCCACACCCACCGGCAGGCGAGGCAGCGGCACTGTCCGAAAGGCAGGCTGAGCGACAGCACGGTGTCCACCCACCCAGGCTGACAAAGCGACCATGATCAAGCCGAGTCTTTTGCTTCCTTTCGCGTACCTCATGCCTCTGCCTCAGAATGCGCCTTGAAATTGGGATCCCCTTCCTTGCCTGCTTGTATTGTTCCCAAAAAGGGCTGGCCGGGCCAGGTGGTCGCTGTTTTTTCAAGGGTACGCCTCAGCAAGCTCCCCTTCCAGCTACCGCAGCACCGCACGGCAGAAATTCCGGGGGAGAAGGTTAAATTAGAGTTAACGGGGCATAAAGAGGCATGGCTATGCCAGAAAAACTGGAAAAACCGGAGAAAAACTACTCCTGGAAGGGCAGTGCCAACGCAGGCCGGGTACTGACGATTTTGGCCGTCGTGGGGGGAGCGGTGATTTTGCTGGCGGGCTTCCTGCAGTAGGCCGAGCTGTCAGATCCTCAGTTGCTCCAGGAACATCAGCATGTCGCCAGAAGCCAACGTTTTCCCTTCAAGGCGGGGGTGGAAAGGGTTAGCTTTCCAGAGGAAAGCGGATCTGGGGTCGTTTTAAACAAAGTTATGAAACTATGAAACAACTTTCTCGCTCCCCTCTCCCACAAGGGGAAAGGAGGTGGGGGGGAGGGGGCAAGGGTCTTAACCTTGTTTGAAACAACTGCAATGTTTTGCAAGTCCTGCTGAACAAGTTGTCAGCCTTCGCTAAGTCTTGTCAAGTTGTGCCACCATTGGGCAGCAAAAAAGACCCAGCAGAGAAGGGATCCCTGCTGGGTTTAGGCCGGAGGAGCAGAAACCTTAGCTTAGGAGACGGCGCGCGGTATTGAGCACATTCTCCACCGTGAAGCCGAACTTCTCCATGCACACGGGGCCGGGGGCAGAAGCGCCGAAGCGGTCGATGCCGATGGCCACCCCCTCAAAGCCCAGGTACTTGTGCCAGCCAAAGGTGGATCCCGCCTCGACGGAGACGCGCTTGGTGACCTTGGGGGGCAAGACCTCGTCGCGGTAGCTCTGGGGCTGGGCCTCAAATAGCTCCATGCAGGGCATGGAGACCACCCGTACCGCCCGGCCTTCCTGCTGCAGTTGGGCAGCGGCCTTCACCGCCAGCTCCAGCTCTGAGCCGGTGGCGATTAGGATCAGTTCTGGGTTGGGAGTATCCACCACTACATAGGCCCCCTTGGCCACCCCCTCAATGGAGGTGCCTTCCACGGGGTTAACCGCCTGCCGGGTAAACACCAGCACCGAAGGGGTGGAGGTGGACTCAAGGGCTACTTGGTAGGCTCCCACCGTCTCGCGGGCATCAGCGGGGCGGATGACGTAGAGGTTGGGGATGGCCCGCAGGGAAGCCAGCGTCTCAATGGGCTGGTGGGTGGGGCCGTCTTCTCCCAGGGCAATGGAGTCGTGGGTCATAATATGGAGCACCCGCGCCCGCGAGAGGGCCGACAGGCGAATGGCCGGCCGCATGTAGTCGCTGAAGACCAAGAAGGTGGCGTCGTAGGGAATGAGGCCGCCGTGCAGGGCTATGCCGTTGGCAATCGCCCCCATACCGTGTTCCCGTACGCCAAAGCGGAAGTTGCGCCCATGATAGGAGCCGGCCTGGAACTCCGGGATCCCCTTTAAATAGGTCATGTTGGAGTGGGCCAGATCGGCGGATCCGCCCAGCAGCTCTGGCACCGCCTTGGCCAAAGCATTGAGACAAAACTTGGAGAGGTTGCGGGTGGATTCTTTGCCGGTTTCGGCAATGGGAGCCAACGCTTCTTTCCAGCCTGCGGGCAGCTCCCCGGCCATGATGCGCTTGAATTCGGCGGCCTCTTCCGGGTAGGCCTTCTCGTAGGCGGCAAAGCGCTCGTTCCACTCCGCCTCGGCCTTGGCCCCCTTATCGATGGCCTGGCGGAAGTGGGCCAGCACCTCGTCGGGAATGTAGAACTCCGGCTCCAGCGGCCAGCCCAGATTTTGTTTGGTGAGTTTCACCTCCTCTGGCCCCAGCGGCGCCCCGTGGACGCTCTCCGTGCCGGCTTTGTTGGGGGATCCGTAGCCGATGGTGGTCTCGACAATGATCAAGGAAGGCTTGTCGGTAACTTCTTTAGCTTTCTGGATAGCGGCGGCAATTCCCTTCAGGTCGTGGTTGCCATCTTCCACTTTTTGCACATGCCACCCGTAGGCCTCGTAGCGCTTGCCCACATCTTCGGTAAAGGCAATTTCCGTGCTGCCGTCGATGGAGATGTGGTTGCTGTCGTAGAGCATGATCAGCTTGCCCAGCTTGAGGTGGCCGGCCAGCGAGGCCGCTTCCGAGGCCACCCCCTCCATGTTGCAGCCGTCGCCCAAGATCACATAAGTGTAGTGATCCACAATGGTGTGACCGGGCTTGTTGAAACGGGCGGCCAAGTGGGCCTCGGCAATGGCCAGCCCAACGGCGTTGCCCACCCCCTGCCCCAGCGGTCCGGTGGTTACCTCCACACCGGGGGTTTCAAAGTTTTCCGGGTGGCCGGGGGTTTTGGATCCCCACTGGCGAAACTGCTTGATGTCCTCTAGGCTCACATCAAAGCCGGTCAGGTGCAGCAGAGCATACTGCAGCATGCAGCCGTGGCCTGCCGAGAGGACAAAGCGATCCCGATCCACCCATTTGGGGTTGCGGGGATTGAACTTCAGGAACTGCTGCCAAAGCACATAGGCCATGGGTGCTGCCCCCATTGGCAGGCCGGGGTGACCCGAGTTGGCTTTCTGAACAGCATCCACCGCCAAAAAACGAATCGTGTTGATGGCAAGTTGTTCCAGAGAGGGAGGAGCAGCAACAACCATGTGGGGATCCCTATCGCTCGACATTCGCTTTCCAGTATGCCTTGACACGCCCACCGCCTAAAGGCGGGGGATTCTCGTCAAGGCGCTGTCAAGATGCCTCTAGACAGTTCCTTGAGGCAAGGCCCCAAGGTTCTGCTGGCTTGTCTGGGCAGGTTGGCTGAGACGTTGGCATTTCCCGGACGCTTGCCACCGGTTGGGTTTTTCACCGTGACTAGGGGCTCGCCTGAGAACGGTACGCCTCGGTGACAACTATACCATTGGCGAGCAGCTAAAGTTTGCTTCGCCTTTAAGGGCGGGGCTACTGAGCTATCCTTTTTCGGGCTTTGGCCACCGAGCCCGGTCTCGGCTGGGCAATAATGACAGGCTAAGCTGAGAGATACGCTTGCCGCCATTTCTGGTTGGAGGGTTTCATTGAGCGCTGTTTCTTCGCCTAGCGGCAAACCTCCCTGGCTGCGGGCCAAAGCCCCCCAGCGGGCCGGATCCGTCCAGCAACTGCTGCGGGACTTGGGCCTGAATACCGTTTGCGAGGAGGCTTCCTGTCCCAACCTAGGGGAGTGCTTTGCCAACGGCACCGCCACCTTTTTAATCATGGGCCCGGCCTGTACCCGCGCCTGCCCCTACTGCGATATCGACTTCACCAAACGGCCTCCGCCTTTGGATCCCACTGAGCCGCTGCGGGTGGCCACAGCGGTGCAACGGCTAGGGCTACGCCATGCGGTGATTACCTCGGTGAATCGGGACGACCTCCCCGATGGGGGAGCCAGCCAGTTTGTTGCTTGCATTACCGAAATCCGCTGCCGCATGCCCCAGACAACCATCGAGGTCTTGATCCCAGATCTGTGCGGCAACTGGCAGGCCTTGGAGCAAATTCTCGCCGCCCGCCCGACGGTGCTCAACCACAACACGGAAACCGTGCCCCGCCTCTACCGGCGAGTGCGCCCCCAGGGGAACTACGAGCGTTCCCTGCGGCTTTTGGAACTGGCGCGGCAATGGGATCCCGGCCTCTACACCAAGTCGGGGGTGATGCTGGGCTTGGGAGAGACCGCCGAGGAGATTTTGCAGATAATGCAAGATCTACGCCGGGTAGGCTGCGACATCCTCACTCTTGGCCAATACCTTCCTCCCAGCCCCAAACACCTGCCGGTGGAGCGCTACGTGCCCCCAGAGGAGTTTGACCACTGGCGACAGGTGGGGGAAGAGTTGGGCTTTTTGCAGGTGGTGTCCTCCCCGCTTACCCGCAGCTCCTACCATGCCGAGGCTGTCCAAGAGCTGATGCAGCGCTTTCCTCGACCAGGAACGTAGACCTAGGGGGATGGAGTCCCTGCGGAGCAGGAACAGCGGGGTCAGCTTTGCAGGCCGGCTGGCCAGCAACGCGGAGCCTAGGCGCAGAGAGATTTTCTGCGCTGGGGGGATGCGCTAGAATTGAAATGAAGAGATAGGAGGGGCAGGCGGTCGCGTCCTCGCTGCCGCCACCAGGCAGCAGGATGAGGAAAGTCCGGGCTTTCAGAAGAACACACCGCTGGGGAAAGCCCAGTGCGGGAAACCGCGAGGATAGTGCCACAGAAACATACCGCCGATGGCTGGGATCCCAGCACAGGTAAGGGTGCAAAGGTGGGGTAAGAGCCCACCAGCAGCGTCGTGAGGCGCTGGCTCGGTAAACCCCGGTGGAAAGCAAGGCCGCAGCCGCAGGACTATGGCTGTTCTTCGCCCCTGTCGGCTGCACCGAGGTCACGGTACTCAGCCAAGCGGTTGGGGGAGGGTGGTCTCGGTGGTGGTGAGCCGCTAGAGGGTGATGGCAACATCACTCCCAGAGAGATGACCGCCAGTGCGGGCTGCTCCTTGGAGCACCCCACTACAGAACCCGGCTTACAACCTCCTCATCTCTTCTTCTTTTTTTGGGATTGCCTCCTTCCAACCCCGAGAGAGTCTTTTGCACTAGGTTTCCTTCATGCCCCTCAAGGCTGCCATCCACAGCTTTACGCAGGCGTAGAGGAGAGGGGGAGTGCTGCTGTTGTTGTCATAAGTGCCCTTGTCCGCTGGGTCGGAGGAGGGCTGGTCGCCGTCGCCAGCAGGCAAGCCAGCGGTAACGGCTAATACAGCCGTCCCCAAAATCATCAGATGGAGAACTCCAGCAGCTGCGTGAAGGCACCCAGAGTCGACGGCTTGTAGCTCCGGGCTAGGGAGCTGCTGGAGGTAGTGGGCTAGCTGCTCTTGGGCCTGCAGGAAGCCTGCTCTCAAGGCGCGGCGATGCTCCTCGGAGTAGAAGCCTGCTTCTCCCACCAACGAGCGCACCAGCTCAGGGTTATTAGCTAGAGCTTGGAAGCAGGTTTGGACATAGCGGAGGAGAATGGCTTGTAGCTCAGAGCCCCGGAAGGTAGTGGGGTCTGCTGGGAGGGGTAAGTCGGCAATGCCGGAGAAAACTCCCAGCTCAGCAAATACAGCCAGGAGCAGCCCCTGCTTGCTGCCAAAGTGACGAAACAGGGTTACTTCATGAACGCCGGCCAAGTCTGCAATTTGACGGGTGGTGGTCTGAGTGATGCCCTGGCGGACGAAGAGGTCTCGAGCCGCGTTCAGCAGCCTTTGCCGGGAAGAAGGACGTGCCATGGTAGGTGATGGGGTAAGGAGTCAAGAGAAGGCGCTCAAGGTAGTGGCAATCTGCAAGCAGCACTTGCATTTGAGGTGAAATATCGTTAAGCTTAGCCTCAGGCGAGATCAAACCTGCTGCCTTTCTGCTCTCTCATAGCGGCTCTCACTGCTGAAGCTTGCTTGGCCAGGCCTTTGGGGATCCCGGCTTGCCTTTCAGGGACATGAGCTCGTTGTAAGCTAAGCCAGGGATGCGGTGGCCTATGCATGAGAAGCAACTTTGCGAGGAGGTATTTGATCCTGCGCTGCCCTTACTCCTTTTCTGAGGTTTTGCTGGTTCATGGCCGTTTCCCTTCCCACCCAATCGCTGGACAATCCCAACCGTTTTGCTTCGCTAGCTCAGCCTGAGCCCCAAAAGTCTTTTCGGTTTGCCTGGGAATTTGTTCTTTTTTTCGTTGTTTTTCACGCCCTCGCTTTAGTGGGCGGCATCGTTTGCTTTTCCTGGCCAGCCTTGGGGGTGGCCCTATTGCTTCACTGGTGCTTCGGCAGCTTGGGCATCTGCCTGGGGTATCATCGTCTGCTTAGCCATCGCAGCTTCCAAGTGCCCAAGTGGCTGGAATATGTCTTTGCTACCTTCGGTGCTCTCGCCATCCAGGGGGGGCCGATCTTTTGGGTGGCCGGCCATCGTCAGCATCACGCTTTTACTGAAGACGAAGAGCGGGATCCCTACTCTGCTCGCAAGGGCTTTTGGTGGAGCCACATGCTCTGGCTCATTTACCAACGGGAAGAGTTTTTTAACCGTGAGAAGTATTCTGCCTTTGCGCCGGATTTGGCTCGGGATCCTTTTTATCGCTGGCTAGACAAGTATGGGCTGCTGCTGCAACTGCCGCTGGCTGGAGTGCTTTACCTGCTCGGCGGTTGGCCGTTCGTTATCTACGGCATCTTCGTGCGGACAGTGCTGCTGCTGCACTGCACCTGGTTGATCAACTCTGCCAGCCACTTCTGGGGCTACCGGACTTTCGAGAGCGACGACAATGCCCGTAACCTTTGGTGGGCGGCTCTCCTCACCTACGGTGAAGGCTGGCACAACAACCATCACGCCGACCCGAAGTGCGTGAAAGCAGGTTTGCGCTGGTGGGAAATTGACATGACCTACTGGGTCATTTGGGTGTTGGCAAGACTGGGTTTGGCTCGTAAGTTGCACTTGCCTGCTCAAAGTCAGCCAACTCGCTAAACAGTCTCTGCCTCAGAGCTTCTAGAACCATCGACAGAGTTACCCCCGTCGTACGGGCAATTCCTGCTAAGACAGTTCGTTGTGCTGCTCGGCGGATCCCTCTCCCTTTTTTGGGAGAGGGGTTAAGGGTGAGGGGCCTGTATGCGCTAGCGCGAGCTCGTTAGCGGCGCAGAGCGCTCAAGGTCTGTCTCGACTTGGTTTGGAGCGGCTGCCCAGTTATCGGTTCCAGTTGGGAGGTGGGTCGGTATCGCCCTGCGGGGAGGTGGTAGTGCTCACCAAACAACCCAAAGGTCTGGCGTTCCGGTAATCCCTCTTCGGCAATGCAGGAGGGCTAGTCCTGTAACGGGCTGTACTGCCATGTCCCGTAGTGGTCAAGAACGCGCTGAACTTGCTCTGGGTCAGCGTCGGCCTCTTGGCGAATTTGCAGCGCCTCGATTTGGCTATCGGAGTAGCGAAAGATGGAGTCTTTTCTGCATTCCAGCTCTGCTTCCACCCCTGGAATGCAGGCCAGATGGGCAGCCACCTCTCGATAAACCATCAGGGGCATGGAATCATAACGAACAGCGTAGCGTTTCAACTCAGCAAGGCTCACGATAGGCAAGGAAAGGAGAAACTAGGGATCCAGGTAACAAACAGCTTCACCACAACGGCCAATGACATCTTGCGAATGTCTCGCTACTTTTGAGGTAAAAAAGCCCTGCTCTGCATTTAATTGCCTGCCAAAACAAAGAGGGGGCAGAGAGAGTCTCCGAGATGTGGCTAAGCAATTTTGTCGTTGGCCAACGTACAGCAATTGACCTGATCTAGGCAAACTTTTCCCCATTGCAAGGCCCAGCGCACCAAAGCGACGCGATTTGACGTTCGCGTCTTGCTCAGAATATTGCTGATGTGATTGTCAACAGTGCGCTTGCTAATCTCTAAGCGCTCTGCAATGTCCTGATTGGTCAGGCCCGCTGCGATTAACTCGAGAACCTGCAGCTCACGCTCCGACAACAAATCAGCGGAATGATAGTCTGCGCCCATTCCGAATGCCCAGTGTACAAACTGTAAGGATTACCTAGACCAATTCTAGGGGATCCCCTCCAACATGGATAGCCCCGCCGGGGGAAAATCTGGGGCAGTTCTCAGGTCGAAGGGCTTGGTGATGTTGATGGGAGCGCTTCTGGGCAGCTTTCACAGGGCATCGGCGTGTTTCCGGGGCAGCTCCACCTGCACCCACAGCCCACCTGCTTGCGGGTGATTGCGCAGACGGATTGTACCCCCGTGTAGTTCCACGATTTGCCGCACGATCGCCAGCCCCAGGCCGGTGCCGCCTTTGCTGCGGGCCCGCGCCGCGTCGGTGCGGTAAAAGGGTTGAAAGACCAGCTCAAATTGATCCTCCGGCAGGCCAGGGCCATGGTCGTACACCTCCAGCCGCACTTGCGATTCCTGTTCCGACAGGGCCACGTGAATGGGGGAGTCGGTTCCGCCATATTTGATGGCGTTGTCCAAGAGGTTAAGGACGAGGCGGTAGAGGCGCTGTTCATCTCCCCAGAGATAGAGCTGGGAGGGGCCGCTTAGATCCAGTTCCTGCTGGCGGGGCTTGGCCAGCGGTTCCAGGCTCTGCCAGGCTTCGCGCACCAAGCTTGCCAGATCCACCCAGCGCCATTGGGATCGCGATGCGGCCCCCAGGTTGAGGGCGCTCAGTTCCAGCAAGTCTTGCACCAACTGGCTGAGGCGCAGCGTCTCGTTCAGCAATCGTTCCACCCAAACTGCTTGCGCGGCATCGACGCGGCTGTGCAGGGTTTCCGCTAGCAGGCGAATCGAGGTGAGGGGGGTCTTCAGCTCGTGGGCCACATCCGAGGCCCAGCGATCCCGTTGTTGGGCCAGCAGAGTTGCCTCTAGGCGGTCTTCCAAGAAGATGGCCACGTGGGCCTGGGGCAGGGGCAGCCCCCAAGCCCGCAGCGGCACCGGTTTGTCCTCGCCCCCGGAAGGGTAGAAGATCCACTCGCGGCTCTGGATGGGAGCGGTAGCTTCCTGGCGGCGGGTGGCTTCGATAAGCTGATCCAACTCGTAGGAGCGCACCCACTCCAGCAGGAGCTTGATGCCCGGCTGCCACTGGCTGATGCGCAGCAGACGCTGGGCGGCAGGGTTACACTCCCAGACCACGTTGTTCTCGTCTACCCGCAGATATCCCCAGGGCAGGTGGTGGCTGAGATACCGCCAGTCCTGTAGGTATCGTTTTTGGCGGGCCCACTCCAGTTCTTGTTGGCGAAGGTGGTGGCTGAGCCGGCTGAGCATCTGTTCAGGCGAGCTGAGAGGCAGGGCCAGGTGCATCAGGGATCCCAACTGTTGCAATTGGCGGCCGAAGCGGCGCCGGCTCTGCCAGAGCAAAATCAGCGTGCCGAGTAGGCCGATGCCCAACCCAATGAGGATCCCGCTTTCCAGTCCCATGGGCCCACCCCCTTTGCCGCCATTGTCGCCCAGGCATGGGGGAGTGAATACCCAACAACGACGGATACGGCATCACATCCCTAGCGACGATGCACCATCGTCGTGCTGGCCTGGTCGGTGGGCAGCAGCAAGACTTCGCTCAGGTTGACGTGGGGGGGACGGGTAACGGCAAACAGCACCACCTCGGCCACATCCATCGCCGTCAGGGGGGTGAGGCCCCGGTAGACGGCTGCCGCCCGCTCGCGATCGCCGCGGAAGCGCACTTGGCTGAACTCGGTTTCCACCAAGCCGGGCTGGATCTCGGTGACGCGAATGGAGGTGCCCAGCAGATCCAGCTTCAGTCCCTCGGAGATGGCCCGCACGGCGGCCTTGGAAGCGCAATAGACGGCGCCGCCGGGGTAGGTCTGGCGACCGGCAATGGAGCCGATGTTGACCACATGGCCCCGGCCCCGCTCCACCATGCCGGGCAAGACGGCGCGGGTAACATACAGCAAGCCCTTGAGGTTGGTATCGATCATCTCCTCCCAATCTTGCACAGCCCCGCTGTGGAGCTTGTCCAAGCCGCGACTGAGGCCGGCGTTGTTGATCAAAATGTCGATTTCAGCCCAGGCCGGCGGCAAAGACTGGAACGCCTGCTGCACGGCTGCCCTATCTCGCACATCCAAAGTCAGCAAGTATGAGGAAGCACCGTAAGCCTGCTGCAACTCCGCGGCCAGCTCCTGTAGCCGCTCCTGACGGCGGGCCACCAGGATCAGCTTGGCTCCAGAACGGGCAAAAAGCGTGGCACAGGCTGCCCCGATGCCGCTGCTGGCGCCGGTGATGAGCACAATGGCGTTTTCAAGCATAGTCCGCAAGAGTTAAGGGGCTACCAAGGGGATCCGCAACTCGAACGGGCCCCCGGCTGAAGAGAGTATTCCAGCAGCTTAACGCAGGCATAGAGCGTATCCAAGTGACATCCTCTCCCGCTAAGCCCTGACGGGCCGTAGACGGGAGCTTCCGAGAATCACTTCCCGGAGTTGCTGCTTCAACGGACTGGTAAACCAGGATCCTCCACAGCCAGAGAGCGGCAGTCCCACC
>NZ_JBSSEF010000032.1:0-31377 GCF_054061455.1 Thermostichus sp. OS-CIW-20 | reverse complement strand
GTACGTACTGCATGGATCCAGCCCTTCTGTTCCCATCGCCTCAAGGTGTGGAGACACACCCCAAAATAATCCGCCGCTTCTCTCGGTTTTACATACCTAGCCATACCAAGCAGCCATACTGAACATACTGGGCATTATTTTCAGTATAGTCCAGCATATCATTGACTAGAGTCATGCTCCCTCTTTGCCAGGAATTAATAGCGAATCCAGGCATAGGCGGCATCGGAGAGCACCGGCACCTCGGCATAGTGGCCGCGAACGTTCTGCACCCAAGCGTAGACGGTGATGGCGATCACGCCCAGAAGTGCGGTGGTGGCCAAAATGCTGACAAGTGCTGCCAGGCCGAGGTTGCCAAAGAGCATAGCAAACACCTGCATCAACACTTGCACCAAGAACAGGGCAATGTTGAGCAACAGCGCCTGCATGGTGTTGAAGCGAACAAAGTGGGCGACACGGCTGTTGCGGACTAAAAATAGCAGGGCGAGAAATATCCCCACCCCCAACCAGCCTGTGGCCAGGGGCAGCAAGCGCAGCAGTGGACTAAAAATGGGGATCAAACCTGGCAGAGATTGAAACAAACCCGAGGGCACAAAGCCGAAGGGCAGGGCCCATACCAAAGGCAGAAGGTAGGGAAGGGATCCCCACAGCCGATTGATGGGAGTGATGTCGCCGCGCCAGGTCATGTCTCGAGCCCCTCAGTTCAGTGCAGTAGTGCTGGAGTCTGCTTGTTGGTGCGCTTTCAGAATTTCTTTAAACGGCACCTAAGCTTTGCGCTTATTGTAGTCGATGAAGTTGGCCGGCTCAACGCGCCTAGCCCCAAGCTGGCCTCCGCTTTCGAGTGAGGGGGAAACTGTTCAAGATGAGCATCTTGCAGGATTGGGGTTGATATAATCGACGGCAACTCCCACCCACAGTGATTTTTGGCCTCCGCCATGAAGATTTCGCCATCTCTCGCTGCCCGCCTCTTGGGAGCTGTTCTCTGGCAAGCTTGGTCTGTGCTTGTCGGCTTTTTCAACGACCGCCTGTTGCCGGAGCGCTGCCACGTTCGGCCCGAAGCTCTGCCGGAGTGGATGGCTCAGGTGTGGGCCGGCTATCTGCGCTATCGCAAAGCCTCTCGTCCGGGAGCGATTCAGTTTCGCGGCTTGACGGTGGATCCCGGCCAAGAGGGATCCTCAGCTCACCTTGTTGGGGCTGGCCCGCTCCGCTACCGTGGCTGCCCTCTGGAGACAGTTGCCCGGGATGCCGTCCAACCCTTTGGCAAAACCCCTTTTGTGCCCCCCTACCAGCGGCTGCTCAATACGCTGCGCTTGAAGTTGAGCCTGGCCGATGTCGATAGCTATTCGGTCACGCCGGCCCTACAGCGGGTTTACCGCGGCCAAGAGTTGTAAACTACCCGGCTCCGACTGCCCCCCGTATACGGGGGGCAGGGGGATGTAGGGTGGCCGGTTTACAGCAGCCCCCAATAATGCAATGACATAGGCGCTACGCTTCGCTGACGCTAATGCTGCGTTGTAGTCTGCATCCCCTTCCCAACTGCAAGCCGGGTTGACACAACGGAAGCGTTTCCCTTCCCGTTGCCCGATCCACAGGCACTGGTGGCAAATCTGCGAGGTATAGGCAGGCGGCACCACCACAACCGTGACCCCGGCCCGCAGCGCCTTGTAGTGCACAAACTGCCTCAGCTGGTAGAACGCCCAACTATTCGACCGCCGACGCTCCGTTTTGCTCCGTGGCGGTTGGTTGACACGCTCTCCGATTCCAGTTAGGTCTTCCAAGGCAATCGTGCTATTGGTCGCCTTTGCCCTGGAAACAATAGCCTTGCAGATGCAGGGATTGACCCAGGTTTGCAAGCGTCTCTCCTGACCAGACAGCTGTTGCAAGAGTTGGCGGCATCTACGCCGACTAGACCTTGTGCCCTGACTGGCTTTGCATGGGAGCACCGCTCGCAACCAGGATCAACGGCTGTCCATTCCAGGGATCTCCCTCTGAGGTATGGGCAATATCTCTCCTCCCCAAGTCCACCCCAATCGCCTTAGCCGCGGTTTGCAGCTCCGGCGGTTGCGTTTCCACACAAATCGTAGTAAGAACCCTCTTTGCGTTTGACAAGGTGGCCGATTGGGGATTGGTGCCGGCCAGCATCCCTCGTTGATAGTTGCCGATGGACAGCTCCAACCGTTCCCGCCCCTCAACGGTGGTGAGCGATACTGTCCAGTCTTTCGCTCGGAAGGAGAAGATGCGGGCAGCGTAGGTCACGAAGCCCGCCTTGAAGGCTTTGACCGGACGGTTTTTTCTGGCTGGCAGTCTTGCGGGCAGATACCACCCGTCTGCATACCTGTTGTGCCAGGTTGCTGGATAGGCCAAAGCGGGCACGGATGTCGCGGTAACCCAGAGATTGGAGCTTAAGGGCGTTGAGGATCTTCTCCGGCGTGTTTTGGTTGACCCAGTTCAAGGCCTGCACAAAGGCGTCCAGCGTCGCATCTAACTTGGCGGCTTGCGACTCCGATAGGACTCCGTCCCGCTAGCGCGAACAGTTCGCAGGAAATAGTCAAGACTTGGGTCATGCTGTCACTATACATCAACAGACCGCATTCCTCCCGACGCTCGGCTGCGCCAGAGCGCGGGGCTCCTGCGGTTTCTAGCTGACACCGGGCGGAGCAGTAGGGGAGGAGGGGGGATCCCTGGCTAAGGATGGGGGCCGAGAGAAAGCTGAGAAAGGTTGCAAGAAAACTTAATGCCCCTTCCCCGCTGGGGGGCAAGACCTCCTACAGTGGATAAGGAAGGTCATTGGGTTTGTCATGTCCAAAAGCGGCGTGCTCCTGCTGAACTTGGGGGGGCCAGAGACCCAGGCTGATGTGCAGCCCTTTCTCTACAACCTCTTTGCCGATCCCGAGCTGATCCGCCTGCCCTTTCCCTTTTTGCAGAGGGCTTTTGCCTGGGCCATCTCCACGCTGCGGGCGCCCAAATCCCGGCGCAACTACGCGGCCATCGGGGGGGGATCCCCTTTGCGGCGCATCACCGCCGCCCAGGCACAAGCGTTGCAGGCTCAACTGGTGGCGGCGGGCTACGACGTGCCGGTGTATGTGGCCATGCGCTATTGGCACCCGCTGATCGAGTCGGTGGTGCAGCAGATCAAGTCGGATGGGATCACCCGCCTGGTGGTGCTGCCGCTCTACCCGCAGTACTCCATCAGCACCACCGGCTCCAGCTTCAAACTCCTGGATCGCCTCTGGGCCGAAGACCCGGAGCTGGCCCGCATCGAGCGCCGCCAGATCTGCTCTTGGTACGACCAGCCCCAGTATGTCCAGGCCATGGCTAGGGCCATCCGGGAGCAGTTGGATGCCTTCGAGGATCCGGCAGGGGTGCATGTGCTCTTTAGCGCCCACGGCATTCCCGAAAGCTATGTCACCCAGGCCGGGGATCCCTACCAGCAGGAGATGGAGGCCTGCGTCCAGCTCATCTGGCGGGAAGTTGGGCGCCCCAATCGCCACACCCTCTCCTATCAGAGCCGGGTGGGCTCGGTGCGCTGGCTGCAGCCCTATACCGAGACGGTGATCCCAGAGCTGGGAGCGTGCGGGGTCAGGCAACTGCTGGTGGTGCCGATTAGCTTTGTGTCGGAGCACATCGAAACCCTGCAGGAGATCGACATCGAGTATCGGGAGCTGGCCCACCAGGCTGGGATCCGCGAGTTTCGCCGCGTGCCCGCGTTGAATGCCGACCCGCTGTTTATTGCCGGGCTGGTGGCGCTGGTGCGGCCCCATCTGCTCACTTCAGCACCTGCTTTTGTACCGGCGGCGGTGGGCGGCTCGCTGCTGGAGCGATAGCTAAAAGGGATCCAGGCCGCGAGCGGGCCTGGGCAAGCGAGGGTCAAATCCCCAAAAGCAATCGCTTGTTTTTGCGCAGCGGTCAGGTGAGGGTACGGCCTGTCTGGTTGCTTGCGCTCTGGGGATCCTAGCCCTTTAGATCATCGAAGTCTCCCCCCTGTGCACATCGATGAGCGAAGCCCTGCTGAGCAAGTGGCTGCTGACCTATTTCCGCCAACGGCTGCCCTTTCCCAAAGAGTGGCTGCCCCAGGGGAGCTACTGGGTGGGGGGATCCCTGCGGGATGCCTATCTGGCTTGGCTGCGGGGCCAGGCTGGAGACTCCAAGGGGCCGGTGGATCTGGATTTAATGTGTCCGGCGGATCCCGTGGGGTGGGCGGCGGGGGTGGCGCGGCGGCTGAAGGCCGGCTTTGTGGTGCTGGATGCGGAGCGACAGATTGCCCGCATCGTGCTGGGCCAAGGAGGGGCTTCCACCCCCACAGCGGCGACGGTGGACGCGGCCCTGCAGGTGGGCCCCACCCCGGCGGCGGATCTGCGGCAGCGGGACTTCACCTGCAATGCCCTGGCTCTGGAACTGCAGGAGGGGCACCTGTTGGATCCCACGGGGGGGCGGGCAGACATTGAGCAGAGGTGTCTGCGCATGGTTCACCCCGACAACCTCAGTGCCGATCCGGTGCGGCTGTTGCGGGCCTATCGCCAGGCAGCTCAACTGGGGTTTGCGCTGGATCCGGCCACGGCAGAGGCGATTCGTCAGCGGGCCCCCCTTTTGGCCAGGGTGGCGGCAGAGCGGGTGCGGGCCGAGGTGGTGACCTTGTTGGAGACGGGGATCCCCGGCTTGGCCCACCTGCAGGCAGCGGTGGCGGCAGGTCTGCTAGCGGCTTGGCTGCCCCGCCTAGCGCCCCAGAGCCCCGGCTTTGCCCAGGCCCAAGCGGTGTGGCAATGGGCCGAGATCTGGCAGCTTCAGTATCCCCGCACTCTGGCGGAGCTGGCCCAGCCTTTGGCGGATCGGCGCGGCGGCCTGTTGGCAACGGTGTTGGCAGCCCTGCTGTGGGATCCGGCGGGCACCCCTGCCGAGACGGTGGAAGCCGAGCTGGAACGGCTGCGCTTTAGCCGGGCCGAGATGCGGGCCATCCAGAAGCTGCACCAGCTTCTACCCCTGTTGCAAACGCTTCTGACCCATTCCCCCACTCCCGGACAACAGTGGCGGCTCTATCACCAGGCGGGATCCCTCTTCGGCGGCCTGGCCCTGCTGGCAGCAGCCACCGGCAGCAGCCCCCAAGAGATAGAATCCTGGCTCCGGCGCTACGAAGATCCCCAGGATCCCCTGGCCCATTTGGTGCCCCTGCTGGATGGGAACGACCTGCTGCACAGCTTGGGTGCTAAACCCGGACCCTGGGTGGGCCAGTTGCTGCAGGCTCTACAGGAGGCGCAGGCCGCGGGGCAGATCCAAACCCGCGCCGAAGCCCTCTCTTTTGCCCGCCGCTGGCGTGAGAGGAGTTCCCAACCCTAGCCAAAGCGATAGCCGAAGCCGCGCACCGTCACCAAATACTCTGGGTTGCTGGGATCCAGCTCCAACTTTTCCCGCAGCCAGCGGATGTGGACGTCCACCGTTTTGCTGTCGCCCATGAAGTCGGATCCCCAGATGCGCTCCAAGAGCTGTTCCCGCGTCCAGACGCGGCGAGGGTTGGACATAAACAGCTCCAGCAGGCGGAACTCCTTAGGCGAGAAACTCACCTCCACTCCCCGCACCAAGACGCGACACTCTTGGGTAAACATGCAAATATCCCCGTAGCGGAGCACCGTGGCCTCGCTGGCATGGGACTGCTGCCGACGGCGCAACACGGAGCGACAGCGGGCGATCAGCTCCCGCATGCCGAAGGGCTTGGTCAGGTAGTCGTCGGCTCCCAGCTCCAGGCCCACCACCCGGTCGGTCTCGCTGCTTTTGGCCGTCAGCATCAGGATGGGGATGGTGTTGCCCTCCCGGCGCAACAGCCGGCACAGATCCAAGCCGTTCAAGCCGGGCAGCATCAAATCCAAGATCATCAAATCCAGCCGTTCGGCCGTGTGAACCAGCTCCAGCGCTTGTCGACCATCGGCGGCCTGCAAAACTTGGTATCCCTGTTCTTCGAGAGCAACGGCAACGGTTTCTCGGATTGCATCCTCATCGTCCACCACCAGCAGAGTCTCCAGAAGGGGAGGAGCTTCCTTGACTTGAACTTCGGGAAGTTGACTGGTCATGGAAAGGGTTGCTTGCATGGCAGACTCCGTCTCGCTTGCGCGAACGGCCTCACAGGGGAAAAGCAGCAAAGTTCATCACCCTCAACAGCAGCCCCCCGCTAGGATATCAAACTTCTCAGGCTGGCCAATAGTGGGAAAAGAGGAGCCAAATGCTGGCCAAAAAGTAGAGACGGCGAGGGGGACGACAAGGGTTCCAGGGCGGGCCAGTTTAGGATGATTTAAGATCGGTGCGGAGCTCCATTCCTCTCGGCAACTGGCCCTCTTTCGACCTGGCTATGTCTGCCTCTCCTTCTGCACTCTGGGCCACTGGCGGAGCGATTTTACGGCTGTTGCGCTGGCATAAGCCGGCAGGGCGGCTGATCCTGATGATCCCGGCTTTGTGGGGGGCTTTTCTGGCCGGACGGGGAACGCCGCCTTGGCCGCTGGTGGGGATCCTGATTTTGGGCAGCTTGGCCACCAGCGGGGCGGGCTGTGTGATCAACGACCTCTGGGATCGGGATTTGGATCCCTTGGTGGAGCGCACCCGCAACCGCCCCTTGGCCAGCCGCGAACTGACCGTTGCCGTCGGCATCGTGATGGCGCTGCTGACCTTGGCCTGTGCGGCGGGGCTGGCGCTTTTTCTCAACCCGGTCAGCTTTGCCCTCTGCGTGGCGGCAGTGCCGGTGATCCTGCTCTATCCGGGGGCTAAGCGGGTGTTTCCCGTGCCCCAACTGGTGCTAGCCCTGGCCTGGGGATTTGCCGTGCTCATCAGTTGGACAGCGGTGAGCGGCCAAGATCCCCACACACCCCTGTGGGAGGAGGGGCTGGGCTGGCTGTGGCTGGCCACGGTGTTGTGGACGTTGGGGTTCGATACGGTCTATGCTCTATCGGATCGAGAGGACGACGAACGGGCCGGGATCCACTCCAGCGCCCGCTTTTTTGGGAGACAAACCCCAACGGCGGTGGGGCTGTTTTTCTTGGGCGCCGCCCTTGCCCTCTTGGGGGTGGGGATCAGCCTGCAGTTGCACGCGGTCTATTTCCTTAGCCTGGCAGTTGCCGCCGCTCTCTGGGGCCGGCAAACCTGGCAGCTTCACCAGGTCAATCCCCCTCCCACTCTCTACATGGCCATCTTCGGCCAAAACGTCCTCCAGGGCTTCATTCTCTTGGCAGGGATGATCGCCGGATCCCTGCTGGCCTGAGGAACCCTGGCTGGAGCTAGTTGGGATAGATGCGCAGGCGGCGGTTGGGCTCTTCGCCGAAGCTCTGGGCCCGCAGGTGATAGTGCTCCACTAGCTGGTGCTGCAGCTTGCGGATCAGAGGGGAGCGGGGCAGCAATTCCACCGGCTGGGACTTGGGAATGACGATCTGCTCTACCGCCAGCCGGGCCTCCTCCAAGGCTTCCGTTTCGTCGCCCGAGCTGGCCCGAATGAACAGCTCTAGGTCGGAATCGGAGCCGTCCTCGCTTTCGATGTTGAGGATGTGACGCAGGGCGCGGGCAAGGGCGATCAGGGTATTGGCCTTGACGGTGTGAATCGGGATTTGGCGGGCGTGGGCCAGTTGCTGGATCTTGGAGCGGCTGCGCACCTGGGATCGCAAAGCCAAAACAATATCTGCCTCATCCAGATCTTTGGTGACATCCGCCGACAGCTTCAAAGTCTGGATCACCTGCTCCAGATGGAAGCGGCTAACCCCGTAGGGATAGATCCTCAGCGGCCCATCCAGATCCCGTTGCCGTTCTGCCAGGGCAGCCGCAGCAGGTTCCTCCCAGTCGGCATCCTCTTCCGCCTCAGCCCTGGACTCTGCCTTGGGGCTGGCCATAACTTGAGGCTCAGCACGGGATCCCGCTGCTGCTGGCGGGACAGATTCCTCCCCCTTGGCCGAAGGCGAGCCAGATTCGCCGGGCTGGCGCAGACGAGTTTCACTTGGTTCTAGGGGCAGAGCTTCCATCCGCCCAGAACGGCGCCATCCCCCCCGCTCCCGTGTTGGGGACAGGGTGCTGCCGGCAGGGGGGGGCCACTGGGGCCCAGACAGGGTGGGGCGCTCGATCACCACTTGGCCGCGTTCGTCCAGGCTGCGCAGTTGCACCAGCGGCTCGCGGTTGCGCAGGAGGCGATCCACAGTGGCCGCCACATCTTCGTGGATGACCCAGCGATCCCGCTCCAGCATCTCCACCGCAATCTCAAACGTGGGGGGGGCCTTCCGCTCCAAGACGCTCTTCTGGCAGCCCCGCCGCCGCGCCTCTTCGTCTCCGAGCGTGACCGACTGGATCCCGCCAATTAGGTCGGAGAGGGTGGGGTTTTTGATCAGGTTGTCGATGCGGTTGCCGTGGGCAGTGGCCACCAGTTGCACCCCCCGTTCGGCGATGGTGCGGGAGGCCAGAGCCTCCAACTCGGTGCCGATCTCGTCGATCACCACCACTTCCGGCATGTGATTTTCCACCGCCTCGATCATCACCTTGTGCTGCAGCTCCGGGCTGGCCACCTGCATGCGCCTGGCCCGGCCAATCCCTGGGTGGGGCACGTCGCCATCGCCGGCAATTTCGTTGGAGGTATCGATGATGATGACCCGTTTGTGCAGCTCGTCCGCCAGCACGCGGGCAATTTCCCGTAGGGCGGTGGTTTTGCCCACCCCTGGGCGGCCCAGCAACAGCATCGAGCGGCCCTGCTCCACCAAATCGCGGATCATGCTGATGACGCCGATAACGCAACGCCCTACCCGACAGGTGAGGCCGATGATCGTGCCCTGGCGGTTGCGAATGGCGCTGATCCGGTGCAGAGTTGAGGCAATGCCGGCGCGGTTGTCGCCGCTAAACTCTCCCACTTGGCTGATGACCAGATCCAGGTCGGCGCGGGTGACCACCTCCTCCGAGAGGTAATCGGCAAAGCCGGGGAAGCGGGCTTCCGGGCGGCGGCCCAAATCCAGCACCACCTCTACCAGCCGATCCAACTGGGGATGCTGCTCCAGGCGCTGGCGGATGGAGGCGGGCAGAACGTCCAGCAGCTTGCCCAAATCGTCGTTGTAGAGGACTTGCCCGGGAAAAGAGGTGCGTTCGCTGGAGCGGTGCGGAGCACCTTCCCGATCCGCCGACGGGTTGAAGGGCTGTACTAAGAAACTCATGGTCGGGCAACGTTGTTAAACACTGGAAAAACAGGTTTGTCTGGGGGCCACCGCTCGTTGCTTCACTTGCTGCACCAACTGCTTGGCCACTGGGATCCCACCTGCCAATCCAGGCCCCCCCTCCAAGTAGGTGGCCACCAACTGTCGCGCATAGCTGCCGAAGGCCACCCCCGCCACCGGCCAACCGGGATCCAGCAGCGACACCGTTTGCCCATTGGTTCCTCCTGCCAACTGCACATAGCCGGGCAACCCCATGCTCAACACCTTTCGGGCCAACTTCAGAGTGGCCTTGCCGGCGCCAGCTCCAAGATCCCCGCTCATAGGCCGACCGTCCACCTGCCAGATCAACACCTCCGGCAAGGGATCCATCAAGGCCAGCAAATCCCGCAAATAGACCTCGAGGCCGGGACCATCGTTAAAGCTGATCGAGACGGCCCGCAGCCACCGCAGCCAGGGCTTTAGGGATCCCCACAATTGCGCGAATTGGCTCTGTCGACCGATACGGGTGTGGATTTCCACCGCCTCAACCCCCAGCTCTAGCAAGGACGGCAGGATCTCCGCCGCCGCAACCTGATAGCCTTGGGTGGCGATGCGTTGGTGGGGACACACCGGCTCACAGCGGCCACAGCCGTAACAGAGCTCTGCCCGGATGTGAACCTGGGTGGAAGTGCCTGCCCGGATCAGGGCGTGGGGCGGACAAACGGCTAGGCAGGGCTGCGGACAGTCGGCAGGACAGACGGGATCCGTCAGCACCGCCTTGCGAAAATGCACATCTTCGCCGTCGTTGACGCTGACCATCAACCAGGGGGACCCCACCTGGGGATCTTCTGCCTGGGCCCGCCGGATCCCTTCTTGGGCAGCTTGCACAATGGCTGGGTCAGCGGCGACGTCAATGCAATCGGCACCGGCAAGCGTGTAGAGGAAAGCTAACTCTCGAATCGACGGCAAGTGGTGGAAACTTGCGCCGCAGATCAGCTTAAACCAAGTACCCTGTTGCAGCGAGACGTTCGGCAAGGTCACAGGCACGGAAGGCCACCGGCAAGATGAGAGTCTGGGCTGCAGGCCGCCTACTTGAGATGGTAGCAAAGAATTTTCGAGGAATCTGAACAGATCCTCAGGCACTCTGCAGAGGTTGCCACCGAATTGACCGCTCTCGACCCAGCTCCACCACAAATTTCACGCCCTTATCTTCTTGGCTCAGCTTCACCAGGTAGGAGAGCTCTTGCCGGCTGAGCACATGCCCCTCGTAAAACCAAAACACCAATCCCTTGGCCTTTGGGGGCAAGGTGGCGCGGTACTGCTCGATCAACGAGGGGTAGAAATAGGTGCGCCGCTGCGATTTGCCCAGCGTGGCAGGCCGCACCCCATGGCTGGACGTCAGATAACTGGCCAGATCCCCAATCCCCTTGCTGGAAAGGGTGACTACCTCGTAGCCAGCTCCGCGCAGCCGCCGCAGGTAGTGCCCTTCCGATCCCCCTTCTGGGGTAACAAAGATGGCCAGAGCCCCACACTGCTCGAGCTGCTGCACAAACTTGGCGCCTGAGCCGACCAGCAACATGGCAATAACTCCGTCGTTTTCAGGGTTAGCAAAAGAATCCCCAGGCCAGCCCGCCTAGGCCGAACGGATCCCTTGCCTGTGCTCATTGTAGCGGGAGTATGTCCCCAGCCAGGGATAGAAGCTACAGATAGAACTCATAGAGAAGCTCGCCGACTCTTTGCCGCGCGGAAACTGCCGGCTTTGGCTGAGGGGTAGCCGACCAATGGTGAAGATACCCGTACCTTCGCCTTTGTGGGGAAGAAGACGTGAAGAAGAGTTAAGATACATACAAGC
Organism: Thermostichus sp. OS-CIW-20; assembly: GCF_054061455.1. Taxonomy (NCBI): domain Bacteria; kingdom Bacillati; phylum Cyanobacteriota; class Cyanophyceae; order Thermostichales; family Thermostichaceae; genus Thermostichus; species Thermostichus sp. OS-CIW-20. The sequence continues at coordinate 20,394 of NZ_JBSSEF010000032.1, read as the reverse complement.
ATCTGCTTGCAAGTCTCAGAAACAGCCGGACAGGGCAACTGGAGAGTCCGGCGGCGATGGCTTCACCCATGTCAGGACGGACAAACCGCTTATGCGACGAGGCAAGCTTTTGACTTGACAGTGGCCGGGTTCGTTACGGCACCCCTCAGCTTGACAGGAGAGCAACAGGCGATGGCTCAAGAAATCTATCCCGTTACCAAAACCGACGCTGAGTGGCGACAACTGCTCACCGAAGAGCAGTACTATGTGCTGCGCCAAGAGGGAACCGAGCCCCCCTTCCGCAACGCCTACTACGACAACAAGGCTCCAGGGATCTATGTCTGCGCTGGCTGTGGGCAGGAGCTCTTTTCCTCGGCAGCCAAATACGACAGTGGCACTGGTTGGCCCAGTTTTTGGGAGCCGATTGCTCCTCATGTGATCGGCACCAAGACGGATTGGAAGTTGCTTGTGCCTCGCACCGAGGTTCACTGCTCCAACTGTGGTGGTCACTTAGGGCACGTGTTTCGGGACGGTCCCCCACCAACGGGTCTGCGCTACTGCATCAACTCTGCTGCTCTGAAGTTCATCCCCGCCACCACCTGAGCCTCTCCTCAGGCAACGCTAGAATTGAGCCACCTGCCTGGGTGAACCTATGTCGGACTACACCTTTTTGGATGCTGCCTCGATTTTGCTGCGGGAGGGTCTGGAGGCGATTTTGGTGCTGGTGGCTTTGCTGGCCCTTCTGCGCAAAAGTGGGCAGTCGGCCCCGCAGCGCTGGGTGTGGCTGGGGGGATCCATGGGTCTGCTGGCAGCGGTGATGCTCGCCTTGCTGGTGAAGTTGTTTTTCCAGCAGTTGCTGACCCACACCCGCCAAGAGGTACTGGAGGGGATGACTGGGCTGGTGGCAGCAGGTTTGCTGTTTTCGGTCAGCCTCTGGCTGCACCGGCGGGCCGCCCTTGCTTCCTGGCAGACCTTTGTGCAAGAACAAGCCCAGGCAGCGCTCGCCACAGGCCAGGTTTTTTCCCTAGCTTTCCTGGCCTTTGCAGCGGTGTTTCGCGAGGGGGCAGAAACGGTGTTGTTTTACGTGGGATTGGCCCCTTCCCTGGCGGCAAAAGATCTCTGGCTGGGGATCGGTCTGGGATCCCTGCTGCTGGTGGGGATGGCGGTCTTGCTGCTGCAGGTGGGGCTGAAGCTGCCCTTGGGGGCTTTTTTCCGGGGTTTAAGCCTGCTGATTTTTTACTTGGGCTTTAAGTTCCTGGGCAGCGGCCTCCATGCTTTGCAAGTGGCGGGCTGGCTTCCGATCACCCCCTTATCCGGGATCCCGAAGCTGCGCTGGTTGGGTTTGTATCCCACTTGGCAGACGCTGATCCCACAAATGGTGCTGCTGGGAACAGCCTTTGTCTTGTGGATGAGGCAATGGCGGCGGGCTGACTCTGCTCAAAAGCTTTCTCCGTGAGAAACTTTCTTTGCGAGCAGGGTGCCTCCCACAACCCTCAAGTTCGAGGGGCTGGGGTTTCGAGGGTTGTTGCTCGAAGTAGCCGGCGATCCTCCCTCTTCCTGGGGTGAGCAAAGTGTCCCGGCTGGACTCAATTCTCGGTGCCCAGCTACGCATTCCGGCCCAGAAAGACGAAGCCCGCCAGCAGGGAGCTGGCAGGCCGCTGGATCTTGTCGGGGATCCCACTTGCGATCGCTGTCGATAAACCGAGACCGATCTGCAGGGTTACCAGAAATCAGGTGTCGTAAACACGGCACTCGACGGCGTCGGGGTTTTCAGCACAGTGCTGCTCAAGGCTGCTGGGAGCTTTGGGCTGGTGGCTGCGGGCTGCCAGCACTTCCTCAACAGCATCCCAAGCTGCACGGCAGTGGGGATCCCCTTCGCCGTACTCAGAGCAGACTTTGCGCGCGTTCTCCAGCTCTTTGGCAATGACTTCAGACAGTCCCATATTCTCAAGCTCCTTTCAACGAGATGGGGCCAGGGGCCCACGGGTATAATCTGCTGACGCAAATCCGCAGGGATCTAGCGCACTCGCGGATCAACAGGCAGAAACCTGCCGCTCCGCAGGGTAGATAAGTCCAGGATGATGCCTTGCTGCCAACCTATCGATCGCTGTGGATACATTACCATTCTAAGCAGCGACCGCCGGGGGTTGCAGCCACCCTTTTGCGATCTCTTCGGGATCAGCGGGGCTAAGACCTGAAGGCGCCAAACAGTTGTCCAAGCTGTTGCCGCACCTGCTCTGGGGATCCCTGATGGCGCACCTGTCCTTCGGAGAGGAAAATTGCTCCATCCGCCCATTCCAGCTCTGCCAGCCGATGGGTTACCCAGAGAGCGGTGATCCCCTCTTGATCCACCAGGCGGCGGATGCACCGCAGCAACTCCGCCTGGCTCTCGGGATCCAGCAGGGCTGTTGGCTCGTCCAAAAGCAGAACCTCGCTGCGCCGGGCCAGCGCCCCAGCGACTGCCACCCGTTGCTTCTGTCCACCGCTGAGGCCGTGGATGGGCCGGCGGATCAAGTGCCGCAAGCCCACCTGCTCCAAGGCCATTTCCACCCGCTCGGCAATCTCTTCCAACGTGAGGGGTTCTGCCCCCAAACCAAAGGCGACGTCTGCCCCTACCGTCGGCATGAACAGTTGGTGATCCGGGTTTTGAAACACGTGGCCCAGCCGCCCGCGCACCTCCAGGTGGCCCGCTAGGGGCTGAGGATGGGTGAGGGATCCGGACAACAGTTGCAATAGGGTAGACTTGCCGCTGCCGTTAGGCCCCAGCAGCATCCACAACTGGCCTTTGGGAATGACAAAGCTGCACTCCCGCAGAACCGGGGGACGCTCCGGCCAGGCAAAGGTCAGGCCCTCCACCCGAATGGCCGGCGGGGACTCCCTCTTGCCGCCGCGCAAGGACTCTGTCCCCCTCTCCGACATGAGAATCCCTCGCGAAGACCCGAAGAGCTGCTCTCAACCCTGCAACTGCGCCAAAAAGCCGGGACGAGTTCCTGGGGCACCAGGGCCACCCGACTTGGTGGTCATTTGCACGCCACACAGCTCGCCGGTGAGCAGGAACACCTTTTTGCCGGTGCGGTCACAGGTCAGCTCCAAGCTTTGGGGGGATCCGCTCTGGAGAGCGTTGACCACGCTTTGGTAGGCGCGGTTGGCCGCTTCCTCCTCTTTTTGGTGGACGACGATGGGGGCGGGATTCCCTTTCAAAAGCAATTCTAGGATATACATGGCTGACCGTTCGCGTAGTGGGCTGTGGACACCTGATCCCAGTATCGCAGGTCGGCGGAAGACCTGGAGGCCGGCAAACCCAGATCCCAGCGCTAGGGGCAGGGGCGGGCGGAGGTGGGATCCCCTGGATTGAGACCGGCAAACCAGCTCGACAGGGCCGCCGGCAGGCAGAGGCCAGGGTTGCCCTCGATGTGGAGCCGTTCCAGCCGCGGCAGTTCTGCCAAAAAGCCGGGCAGCTCGCCCGTGAGCCGGTTACGGGCCAAGCGCAGATCCCGCAATTGCTTGAGTTGGGCCAGCTCCGGAGGCAGGGATCCGCTGAGGCGGTTGTCTGACAAGTAGAGGTTTTCCAGGTTGTGCAGTTGCCCCAGTTGGGGCGGAATGGGCCCAGAGAGCTGGTTGCGATCCAAAAACAGCCCCTTGAGGGAGCGCATCTGGCCCAGTTGGGCGGGAATGGCGCCGCTGAGCTGGTTGTTTTGCAAGCTGAGGTTTTCTAGGCGGCTGAGCCGGCCTAGCTCTGGGGGGATGGGGCCGGAGAGCTGGTTGTGATCCAAAAACAGGCCCCGCAGGTTGCGCAGTTGCCCTAGCTCCGGCGGAACGGGGCCGGAGAACTGGTTGTAGTCGAGAAAAAGCTGTTCCAACTCCCTCAACTGCCCCAGCTCGGCGGGGATGGGGCCAGAAAGCTGGTTGTAACTGAGAGACAAAGCCCGCAGGTGGTGGAATTGGCCAATCTCCGGCGGCAGGGATCCGCTCAGCCCGCGGCGATCCAACACCAACTGGACAAGGCACTGATCCCCATCAAACAGAGCCACTTCCTCCACCACCACCTCAGGCCGGCCCATTGCGGCCAAGATTTGCCGGAGGAAGAGAGGATCCTGGCAGGAGGCAGCAGGCCAGGCCATCCTCCCCCAGCTCAGCCAAGCCCAAATCACCACTAGACCCAACACCCACCACCGCTGCTGAGCTTTTCCTAGCCCCTGCCCCATTGCCCTGCTCCCGAGGATCCCTGTTCCCCAAAGTGGCCGTGCAAGCCTCGAGCTGGCCCGACGTTGCCTTAAGGGAGCATAGCTCCAGAGGCCTCCCAACTGCCAGGCAGCCTCAGGAATTGGCAGCAGCAAGTGAGAATAGACGAGCAATGGGAAGATTGCCGCGACAGCCAACAGCGGCAAAACTGCTAAGATGAGGGCCTAGAGCTTAACTGCCTGGGAGCGCTGGATCACCTCAGCTTCGCTTAGAGGGGTGGGGGCGTGAAAAGACAGGCACCAGGGAGTTTGGATTTTGCAGGGCGGGTGAAGCTGCTGCGAGGAGAGATAAAACTGTCCCACCTTTAAGACAGCCACATCTTCTCCGCTTCCTCCCCGCTGGGCAATTTGCTCGCGCACTACCTCAATGGCTGCCGGAGACGTGACTCGGCCGAAAAACTGGGTGGAGCAGTTGGCGATGACGTTGTGGTCGATGCTCTTGGGTGCTTGGGTAGCAAAAATGAGACCCAAGCCGTATTTGCGCGCTTGGGCGGCCAGGCGCAGCAGGCTCTGCTTGCAGGGGGTAGTCCCCTGGGAGGGCACAAAGTCTTTGGCCTCGTCGATGACCAGCAGCCCGCGCACTGGCGCTTCCGGCGGGGCGGGGTTTTTCTTGATCCAGGTAAACAGCGCCATGGCCAGTTGATTGAGAAATTGCTGCTGTTCCCCCAGGGTGGGAAGGCCCACCAAGTTGACAACCGACACCCGGGTTTTGCCGTAGTCTGAGCCCAGCCCCAACAAGATGGCCGGATCCAACGCCATCCCCTGTTGATGGAGCAACTTGTTGTTAACCATGGCAGCCTTGAGGAGATTAGCCATCTGCAGCGCCAGTTGCGGCGCCTTGCTGATACCGGCTCCTGCTTCCGGAGGCAGGTCCGCAAGGAACTCGGCAAAGTCAGCTAGAGATCCCGGCTGGTGGGTGGCAAAGTATTTCAAAGCTGCCTTAAGAACCCCCCGCTTCAGCTCGTCGCTGACGGTCTTGCCGGGGGCCACGATCTCCTGGAGGGCGCCCCAGGCCATGTCGACGGCCTGATCCAGCTCTTCGGGATCACCAGCCAGCGCAGCAAAGTCCGGCAGGGGGGCGAGGGTGAGGGGGTTGCCCGCCGCCAGCCCAGGGGTCCAAACCACCACCTCGGTTTGGGCAAAGTAGCGCTCTGCCTTGGCTTGATCCTCCTCTGTCCAGCCTTCGGGAGCGGCAGGCCAGGGATCCCCCAGCCGGGCCAAGTCGTTGGCTGCATCGATGACGATGGAAGGGATCCCTTGCAAGGCTGCCTCTTCCACCATTCGCCTCAAGAGCACCGTTTTCCCCGAGCCGCTGCCAGCCAAAATCACAGTGTGCCGCACCAGCTCCTCGATGGGCAGAAAAACTGGCTCACCCTCCCGGTTGGCTATCCAGCGTCGTCCGACAAACAAACCTGGCGAAGGTCTCGGCGGCTGCAAGTCTTGCTTGGCTTCAGGAGCTTTGCCGTTGCCTGCCCTAGGAGGGGAGGAAACTCCCTTTTCCTCAGGCTCAGCTCTCGTAGCCCAGTCAGCCGGGATCCCTTCCCTCAGCCAGGCAAGGATTTTGGCCAGCCCCGAATCCAACTCAGCATTTGCCAGGTGGGTAAGAGGTCGCCGTTCCGCCAGCCAATCTCTAAAATCGGGTCTGGATTGGAGCTGCTCTAGGGCCAGCAGAACCCTGATTTCCCTTTCACTGGGCCGCCAGTGGATCCCACCCTCCTCAAGGAACTTTTGCCACAGTTTCTGAGTACGTTCGCCTCCTGGTAGGGAGGTAGTGCGCACCACTACCAACTTGCGAAATCGCAGGGCCGCGTCGATCCCGGCTGCCGTTCTAGCAGCTACTAAGCGAGTTTGGAAAGATCTAGGATTAGTTGATTGAATAGCTGTAAAACAAAGGTGCCTTTCCCGCTCGTTTGCCTCGTAGAAGATTAGCCGCAAGCGAGAATGCAGAGGCGAGAAACTTCTGGATCCAGGGAAGTCAGTTTCCACTTGGCTGCCAATACTAGCCGGCAACTTTTCCTGACAGACGAGAAAGTTGCACAGAGAAGCTAGGGGCTCTTTCCATATCTCGCTCTCGTTTTCCTGTAAATACGGGGAAATATCAACCTTTTGCTTGACCTCCTCAAAGATTCGATCTAGTTCCTTCAGTGGAGGGGGACTTGGAGTGATAGGAGCAGAACTTGGGACACCTAACTCGGTAACTCTCCCTTCCCGTAGGCATTTCTCCCTGTGCTCATGACATTTCTGGAGGAGCTGCCGAGGATTGTTCCTCTCCGGTAAGGACTGGAAGAACTCCGGCTTAAACGGGTAGGAAGGATAGGGAGGGGTAAAGCCCACCTTGTGGTAGGCAGCCTGCAGGCGAGGAACAACAACTGCCTCAGCGACACTGGCCGAAAGAAGATGCGTCAAAGTTAAAGGCGGCTCAAAGCGTCCTGTAAAGGTTGCAACAGCTGTTTTCGTTAGAATTTCCCAAGACTGGTCTAGGCACGAGATGATGATAAGGGATCGGGAGAGGCAGTCCCGTAGCCCAATGAGGCCACCTGCGATGTTATGAATGATGTTTTGGGAAGCTTCTCTTTCTGTCTCTGGCGAGAGCTCCTGCAAGGATGACGAAGGACTAGGACTTGTATGAGATTGCACAACAATGGGATCCAACTGATCCAAAGCAACTACAGTGGGTCCCCTTAGGCTCATCAGCCAAGAAAGCCCTGCAACAACTTGACTAGGATTTAAGCTGGCGTTGGTAAAACCGAATTGTCGGGCAACCTCTGATTCCACACCTAGGCCCTGTATCCAGCTATTACCTATTGACGCCAGTGAAAAATCATTCGAATTAGCTAGAATGGCAGCTCGTACACAATCTTGGTACTTGATGGTGTGCTTGCGATCTTGAGTGAATAGCCATTGCAGAGTTTGTCTAATGACGTCGAGCAAAGATTCGTGGGAAAAACTGGCGATCTCCTTCGCCTGCTTGGGAGTAGAGAGAGCTCTCAGAAAGACCAGATCGAGAATTTTTTGGAGCTGGCTAGTGCCATCAGGCTCTTCCTGAAGCAGAGAGGTGAGGTAGCCCTGGATTACGGTTTCCCAAAAGTCTTTCACATCGGTCATGTCCACTAGGACAAATCCCACCCCTTTTTCAAAGCAGCGCTGTCTTAAGACCCTGAGAAGGTGGGTTTTGCCAGAGCCACCATTGCCAAGCACAGGGATTCCAAAGGATGTCTCCATCTGGGGAGATTGGATTAACTTCTCCAGCCGGCTGAATAGCTTCTCCCTGACATCCCGGTTAAGCTCAGGAACGTCAAAATCCGGAGGTTGCCAGATTTTTCTAAGATGAACTGTCCAATCAAAATCAACCTCCTTGAGGGCTTCTAGAGCTTTTTGTTGGTTGATTGAGAAAGAGGTACTTTCCTTGGAAGTCATGGCTAGTTCCTAACACGAAGAACGTGCTTTTTGTAGCCGTACAGGTCAATAGCGGCGGCTTCGATTTCAGGAGTAATGGACAGAGGATCGTCCAGGTTCATCAGCACTATCTTGGCTTGGCGGTTCAAAGTCAGGAGCGCCTGATCCAATAGCCAGGAGGGAACATCGGGAAATCTTTTGCGCAAGTCGGATAAGTAGACTAGGTAGTAGCGCCCTCCCATCTCCTCGCAGGTGCGAAAGACCTTCTCGAGGAAGTTAGGATCAACCTCCCCTTCGCTAACTTCCCAGGGCTGCGTTTGCCCAGTAGGAACAGGGGCTGCTCCACCGAGAGAGGGTCTGTTCGCGCTACTCGGCCGTAGGCCTAGAATCCGCGCCAAGGGAACGTTCTCCCGCTGTGCGTAGTCCACTAGGGTTGCCAACGCCTTTTGCAAAACAACTGCTGCCTCTGGCGACTTGGAGCGGGCGATGGCTGTTGGAGGTGTGGTAGAAGCCCAGTCCCAGGCCTTGTCAGTCAGCACAAGCCGGGTTATCCTCCTTCCCTTTTCGACTACAGTCTTGCATTCAATGAGGCCCTTTTCCTCCAACAGCTTGAGCTCTTTGGCCCTATGCTTTGGCTTCACTTGCGACTTGGTCGGTTCTTCCCCTGTTAGCAGGAGCTTCCAGAGCAAAATTTCGCTTTTGGGCAACAAATCGCTCATTTCCCCAACCTCCAGCCCTGCCTCAAAGCCGGCTCTGTTGCAATTGAACCACCTTGCGGATCATCTCCACCGCCCGCTCGCAGTCGGACATCACCAGCTCATTGGGAATCCGCAACACCAAGTAGCCGGAGATGAGCAACTCGTAGTCCCGCAGGCGATCCTGGTAGTAGTGGTTTGGCTCGCGGTGCTCTGGCCCATCCACTTCCACTACCACCTTACCCTCCCGCCAAAGCAGATCCGCTCGGAAAGTGCGTCCGTTAACACTCTGTACAGTTTGGTTGAATTCCAGCAAATTCTTTAACTGCGCATCTGCTGCCACCCGGTCGGCCAGCTTTCTCTCAGCGGGACTGAAGGGGTGAGGGGATCCCTTGTAACCCACCACCACCTGCACCGAGCTGTCGAACTCCTTTAGCCTCTCAGGAAGCGGCAGTCGAATGGCACCGTAGCTCACGGAGGCCAATTCGGGGTGATCAGTCAAAGCGCTCGGCACCACCAGCACCAGCCGTGCCTGACTGTGGTCAGCCAACCAGATAGCTGCCTTGGCCAAGCCGAGTAAGTAGCTGGGCGCCGGCTCTGTCTCGTCGGTTGCCAAAGCCAAGGTCAGCTCGCGAGGGGCAATGGCCTTGGCCAGTTGCTGCACCTGGATCGCCCGCTGGATCCCTGGCAGCAGAGGCAGGCGTTGCTGTTGGCACAGGTGCATGGCCGCCTTGAGCCAGGCGTTGGCAATGGTGGGATCCTGTTTTGCTGGTAGCTCTTGGGCGCGGAGACGATTGTGAGCCTGAGCCTCTGCCGTCGTGCCCGGCTCAAACTTTTCCCCATACCAATAAGGCCAGAGGGATAGAGCTACCCTCGCCAGCACCTGCAGACACTCATCGAGGATGGCATCCTGGGCAGGAATTCGGTGCCAAAGCTTGGAGACAAAGACCGTCTCTCGAGTTTCAGCCTCCTCCACCAGGCTCGCTAGCGCCTCCTCCACGCACGGCGCCAGCAACAGCTTGACCTCCCCCTCTTTGCCCAGACCTTGCCACGAAAGAACGGCCACCTTGCCTCTCCCACCTGCCTCCTGGAATCCTAGCTTAGGCCAGGCCGGGGGGAGAGGGTATCGCAAGCTGGGTCGGCAGGGATTCGAACCCTGGGCCAATCGGTTAAAAGCCGAGTGCTCTACCGCTGAGCTACCGACCCGAGTTTACACTTTCGTTATGATAGCAGGACTTTTGTCACATTCGCAAAGACTCTAGCCGGATCCCCGAGAGTTTTGCTAGTCTAGATGTAAGCTAACCCCGGGGCTGTAACGGTTTCGACGGGGTGGCGAACAAGGGTTCATGATGCAGGTCGGGCTTGAGCTTATCCCGTTACCACTAGGCTCAACAAAGTAGGTGCGAACAACGTCGTACCTTTTGCTCGTAAAGCAGCTGCTCTGGCTGCCTAAGGCTCAGTAAGAGAAGTCTGAGCTCGAGGATCCTCCCACGACCCCGTTAAGTGGGCGGATCACAACCACAACGGGTGCAGCTCTCTTCTCCGGCTCCGTCGAGGGAGAGCCTAAGGCTAGGCGGAGAATTCCCATCGCCGGGATCTAAACGGCGATCCCCGCCTTGAGGGTTAGAGAGGCTAAGCCTGTGAAGGAGTGAACCCCCAGTACCCATCTCGGACACGGGTTCGACTCCCGTCAGCTCCATCTCCAGGTCAACCTGAGGTTATTGGCCCAGACCATCCTCGGTCAGGAGGGAGACGGGGCCTTTGAGTCCCTCTAGAGGTGAGTTCCTCAAGCGGCTTTACGGGCGGGGAAGCTGCCATGGCTGTGCCCTACAATCAGGGACAGTGGGTTGGAGAAAAGAGGGCCATGCGGCTCGTCGACCAACAGGGGCGTCTCCTGGGCAAAGTCAGTCTCCTGGATCTGGGGGCGCTGGCAATTGTGGTGGCGGCGATTGTGGCTGTCCTGTTTTTGCCAGGGCGGCAAGCGGGCAGCGTCGTCCAGGTGGGGGGTGGCCCCACGCTGCCGGTGGAAGTGGATATGATTGTGCGGGGAGTCAGCAGCCGATCCCTGGAACCTTTTCAAGCAGGTCAGAAGGCCGATTTGATCATCCGCAACCAACCCTACGGCCAGGTGGAGGTGGTGCGGGTGGAAAACGTCAGCCGCACCGTGCCGGTGGTTTTCCCCGATGGACGGGTCGAAAACTTGCCTGACCCCGAGCCCTACCGCTTTGATCTGGTGTTTACCTTGCGGGGACGGGGCCAGCAGACAGAAAATGGCATTGTCCTAGGCAACAACCGCGTCAAAGTCGGCGTTCCCCTGGAGCTCGAGACCTTTAGCTACAACTTGCGTGGAACCGTGATGGATGTGCGGCTGCTGCAATCGTAGAGGATCTCGAGCCTGATGCAGCTACAGGAGATCGCCCAAAAATTGGGGTGCGCCTACGAGGGGGATCCCACCCTCGAGATCCACGGCGTAGCCAGCCTGGCGGAAGCTCGCCCAGGCGAGTTGAGCTTCCTCAGCGAAGACCGCTACCTGCCCCTCCTGGAGCAGACCCAAGCCAGCGCCGTCATTGTGGGCGAATCCATAGCTTTACCTCGCCCCATCCCCTGCCTGCGGGGCAGGGATCCCCGCTTGCTCTTTGCCCAGGCCATCGAGCTGTTTTACCAGCCCTATCGCTTGCCTGTTGGGATCCATCCCACTGCTGTGATCGATCCCAGCGTTGAGTTGGGAGAAGGTGTGGCCATTGGGCCGCATGTAGTGGTGATGGAAGGGGTGAAAATTGGCGACTACACCCAAATCCACCCCAACGTAACCATCTACCCCCACGTGAGGATTGGATCCCGGTGTCAGCTTTTCGCCAACTGCGTCATTCACGAGCGCACGGAGATTGGGGATGATTGCCTAATCCACAGCGGCGCTGTCATCGGCGACGACGGCTTTGGCCACATTCCTCTTCCCGACGGCTCCTGGCGGCGCATGCTGCAGGCAGGCCGGGTGGTGCTGGAAGACGGCGTAGAGGTGGGCAGCAACACCACCATCGACCGGGCCGCTGTTGGCGAGACCCGCATTGGCCGGGGCACCAAGATTGACAACCTAGTGCAGATTGGCCACGGCGTGAAGACGGGATCCCACTGCTTGATCGTGGCTCAGGTGGGCATTGCCGGCAGCACCCAGTTGGGCCACCACGTCATCTTGGCTGGGCAATGTGGCTTGGCCGGGCATCTTCACATCGGCGATGGCGTGCGTGTGGCCGCCCAGACAGGTGTAACCAGCGATATCCCCGCTGGTCAAACCGTGGCCGGCTACCCCCATCAGCCTATTGCCGAATGGCGCAAGAGCATGGCCGTCCAACGGCATTTGCCCGAGCTGCAACGTACCTTGCGCAAGCTGGAAGCCCGTGTGGCCAAGCTAGAACAGAACAGCACGGATAGAGCCCCCAACGCAAAAATGCTCGAAGTGGGCGTGGATCGTAAACTACCCGGCTCCGACCGCTAAGCGGTACGGAGCGGGCTTTCAGTAGCCCTGAGCCTGTTCTGCTTTACCAGAGAACAAAACAAGCCCGAACCTCTAGGCTGGTTTACGACAGCCCCCAAGAGCGCAATTACGTTTGCACCATTCAAATCCGCATCCCCTTCCCATCCACAGTGCCCACACTTGAACGACTTGCCACTGCGGTAGGATTGCGCAGGATCGGGATGGATGTGCAAACACCGGTGGCAGGTCTGCGACGTATAGGCAGGCGGCACAAGAATCAGAGAAACCCCTGCAACCCTCGCCTTGTATTCCAGAAACTGGCGTAGTTGGTAGAACGCCCAACTGTTGGTCCTGCGCCGCTCGGCTTTGCTGCGCGGCTGTTGATTGACCCTTTCCCGGATCCCTGTCAGGTCTTCCAGAGCAATAGCGCTGTTGGTAGCTTTTGCCCTAGAGACAATAGCTTTGGAGATGCGATGATTGACCCACACTTGAAAGCGTCTCTCCTTGCCAGACAGCCGTTGCAACAGTTCTCTGCATCTGCGCCGCGAACTGCGTGTGCCCTTACTGGCTTTGCGTTGGAGTGCCGCCCTCAGCTTGGAGTAGTGGTCGCGGACTCGGTTCAACTGCTGTCCATTCCAATTGTCCCCCTCTGACGTATGGGCAATATCCGTCCTGCCCAAGTCCACCCCGATCACCCTGTCGGTATCTTGTTGCTTGGGTGGTTTTTTCTCTACGCAAATCTGGATGTAGTAGGAGCCGTCCTTCCGCTGGACTAGGGTGGCCGATTTGGGGTTAGAGCCAGCCAGCATTCCCCTCTGGTAGTTACCAATGGCTAGCTCAAAGCGTTCTCTCCCTTCCACCGTGGTCAGCGACACCGTCCAGTCTTTCTCGCGAAACGAGAAGATACGTGCATCGTAGGTAACGAACCTACGCTTGAACTCTTTAACCGGACGGTTGCGCTGTCTCGCCACTTTGCGAGCGCCTGCCACCCGTCTGCACACCTGTTGAGCCAAGTTACTGGACAAGCCGAACCGGGCTCGAATGTCGTAGTAGCAAAGGGATTGCAGTTTGACCGCGTTGACGATCTTCTCCGGCGTGTTCTGGTTGACCCAGTTCAAGGCTTGGCCAAAAGCCTCCATCCTCGCGTCCAACTTGGCGGCTTGCGACTGGGACGCCTCGAGCTTACAGGAGACGGTCAGGACTTGGCTCATAAGTTCATTGTACTTCATCAAAGCGCATTCCTCCCGGCACTGACCCTACGGGTACAGTGCGGGGCTCCTGCGATTTCTAGCTGACTGGGAGAACTTTTTACCGAAGAGGTTCTTGTGAAACGTCATGAAGGATATACCTTGTACTCAAGTAGCAAAGAGTACCTCTATGTGTGTGAACTATGTTTTCCTTGTACAAAACATGGGTAGGGCGTAGGATCTGGTCTATTAATCGTCTATCTTCTTCAGAGTAAAACTCTAGGTATATTATCTTAATGTCGACTGGAATTTCGAACAAATCCTTTAATATTTGGGTCTCACTACCTTCAGTATCTATCTTGAGAATATCGATGTTGTAAGCGCCAACACTCTTTAGAAATGAGCCTAGGAATGAGCTTGCCTTTACAAGCTGTACAACTCTTGGAAAGTCAGCATATCGGTTCTTGTGTATCGAACTATAACAGGCCGTTACAAGACTACTGTAGAAAGTCTTGGTGATATCATCACTGTACAGCCCAAAAGGGTATACAGTGCAGCCGCCTATAGTTAGGCTGTTTAGCTTCAGCAAGTGAAGAGCTACAGGGTCAGGCTCGAAGCAAAGAATAGTAGCATTTGGATAAAGCATTCGAAAGTAGGCGCTTGCGATGCCTATGTTTGCTCCTACATCAACAATTATTGATACGCCATCGACGAAGTTTAAAAAAGGATATGACTGCTTACTAAAGATTTCGTCAGTCGTGGATAGCGCTGCGTTTTCTTCCTCCTTATAAAAATTGAGATGTAGTGTCCGAGAAGATCCATCCGCTCTAGTCGCGCCCAAGGAAAATTTTGCAATGTTCGCTAACTTTGTTGCGTTCGAGAACACCAATTGATTTTGTTCATCAAGGACAAAAACAAATTTTGAGTAGGGCAGGAGTCGAGAAGTAAGATGGCTGTTGGATCTGGCAATCAGAACATCCCAAGTCGCAGTACCTAAGTGGCTGGACTCTTCCTCCCAGACATGTACTCTGGAAACGACCCTCTCGTCCTTGGGAAGCTCAGACACTGGGAACCCGGCCTCAACATAGACTTCTAGTCTCGGCAGATCCAGGAGATCTGCCACAACTGCTACTGGGCAGTCTTTGCTAACCAGTACCTTAAGTTGCTCCTCTACACGGTGTAACTCCTGAACAGGTTCGTAGATAGCAAGGCGTGTATTGACAAGATCTCTGTAGGCAGTGCTAATGAAAAATCTGGGATCGGACTTAGCTGCGTAAAAGTTGGGTAGCTCTCCCTTGAAAACCCAATTCATCAGATCGGCTATCCGATGCTTGGGATGCCAGTCCACAAGAAACTTTTCATAAGCTCTTTTAGCTATCTCTAGAGCCAGCCCTGGATTTTCTAGGTAAAACTTGATTTTCTCAACTAGCTCCAGCTCAGAACTATAGACGTCGCAGTATAAGCCGGGGCTCAGATACTCATCAAAGCCGGATGCAAAGGAGAGCTTGTCTGTCAGCAAAAAGCCACCCGCAGAAATCACTTCCAGGTTCCTAAGGTTCAGATCCCCATTCAGGCTGCAGTTAAACGAAATCAGCGATTCGGCAAATAGGCGGGCTGCCTCTTGACGGTTGGCAGTTGTGGCAAGAATGGGCAAGTGTGCCCTCTTTATGGCTTCGACCAGACGGGAACGTCTGGGATGCAGGGATCCCTGCTGGCCAATAAAGACAACTTGGCTTTCTCTTGCTTCTACCCACTTGTGGACAACCGTATGCATGGAGATGAGAGGTAGCCAGGCCAGGTTTTCCGCGCCCGCCGCGGCAAACCAGTGCAGGTGCTGGCGGTTGTGAGCAGTAACAACATAATCAAAGGCTTCAGCGGCCCAGTAGGCCAAAAGATGTTTGATGGGGAAGTGGCTATGATGCGTATCCCCGGCTAGCAAGACGGTTGGACAGCCAAATTTTTTCGTGTTGAAGGGGTTGCTGTATTCGCAGCTGGAAGCTCGTACAATCACCAAGTCAAACTCTTTATCCACAATCTGCTCAGACTGCTGGACAAAGTCATAGAGGTCATAATCTCCTTCCGGACACTCCACCAAGCCTTCACGACGGTTGACATAGCCTAGTCCAAAGCCCCCCACTCTTTCTTTGGGACAGACAGTTACTTGACGATCTGAAAGCTGCGGCGGTGGGATGTAGTCTGGCGGCATTGGCCAGCTCAGGAGAACTCGCGGTTGCAGAGTTTCTTTGTTGGAATTTTCCATAGCTCGTCCTTCTAACTTCTAATCAGTGCTGCTGACAAAGTGTAGCTTCTGCCCAGGCTACAAAGAGGGCTAGTTTTGCACTATCCTACCCTACGTGCATCCATAATGACAAAGTCAGGAGCCAAGTGCTGATTATACCTACACACCTACCAAGTTAGACGGTGCATTCGCGGAAAGCTGGCAGCGCAAGTGCCAAATGGACTCACTCATCTGCGTTACCCAAGCCTGGTCGCAGCAGCGCCCCAGCTGCTTTGCTGGCAACAATGAGATGGGGGGAAGGTTTCCAGACATTGAGGCCGCGTGGGTTTGCTGGGCCACTGCTTCTGGGGAATTGGTGCCCACCGAGGCCGAACTGGAGCGGCAAAGGGCTGAGCAGGCCGAACAACGGGCAGGGCGCCTGGCCCGGAAGCTACGAGAGCTAGGGGTGGATCTAGACGCAGTGTAAGCGACTGAGCTCAGGTCTCCTGTAGACCAGGCAAAGCTTAGCCCAAGAAAAAGGGTGGATCCCTAAAAAGCCTGCAACAACACAGGCAGCTTTTGGACAGCAGGCCGTAATCCCCTAGGAAAGCGCTCCCGTTTTAGGGGATAGCGATAGTTCAGTTGGGGAATGAGCCTCTCCCATTGCCAGGGGTTCAAGCCCGCCACCACGGAACAAGAGGGTTCCCCAGATAGATCCCACCTTTCTTCCAAGAGCTTTAGAGTTACGTTGCCCAATGCATTTGTCAATATCTGGCTGGCTCGCTGGGGATCCGGATCCCCTAGGAAGATCAGAGCAAAGTCTTCTGGCTGAGGACTGTGCAGAATTGGCTCCAGCAAGCCCTCCAGTTCTTGGATAAGCTGCTCTGTCTCCATTTCCCAGTAGGGGAAAAGGCCCACGTTGATCTTGCTCAGGCGGATCCCTTGTGGTTTGGAGGTTTCTGTTAGGCTATCTCTCATCACTACCAGGTTTTCTGAAGGACTTAACCACGCGGGACTAGGCCATTCTTGCAGCTCTAAGCTATCGATCTTCCAACCATAGGGCTCAGCTACACTGTGCAGCCGAAAGAAAACTCCAACTTCCTGCTCAAAGTCATGGACAGCCTTTGCGCATCCTTGCCAGTCTTGATAGTCATCGACCTGGATAAACCCTTTGGGATGAACTTGATGGTAGAGATGACGGAAAATATCCATCGTCGACTGATACCAGTCTGCATCTGCATGCAGCAAGGCAATCTCGCTCACTTGCTCTCGATAGGCAGGCAAGGTGTCGGCAAACAGCCCTGGCACAGGAACAATGAGATCCCAAACTCCCAGTTCCTTGGCAATCACCTCTAAGTTCTCCGAAATGGGTGCCGCTAAAGCACCGGATCCAAAACCCGTATCGTTGGCAGCAACTCCTCGATAATCTCGATCCATCTCTGTTGGATCAGGCATACCTGAGAAGGTATCGAAAGCATATAGCCTGCGAGGTCGACGGCTGTAGTTCTTAATCACCCAGGCCAGCAAAGCTGAGCTTCCACCCCTGCAAACACCACATTCTACAAAGTTCCCAGGAATGTCTTCTTCACAAACCTGCTTAGCCAGTGAATAAAGGCTCCAAAGACGCTCAAAGCCCAGCAAGGTAAAAGATTTAACTTTCTCTAGCACCCTAGACAACTCAAGGTTACAGACCGGATAGTCCTTGAGGTGCTCTGGCAATGTCCAATTCACAGCAGGGTCTGGAATATGCTCAACGGGCTTGACATTGCCTCGCCAGGCCACTCCCATAATTTGCATGGTCTGGTAAATCATCGTGTTCCAGCCCCTGTCTCTCAAGTAATTCAAACCTTCAGCCACATCCGGCGAGGCTAGATCATGAAACAGAATCAAGGCATCCTCAGCAGCATAGCGCTCTGCCACTTGAGCATCCTGCAAGGGGGCTGGTGAGTCATGATTCCCATCGATGAAAATCAGAGACCAGCGACGATCCTCTTGCTGGGCAATCTCCTCCACCTTCCCTGGGCTATAGCCAGGGTAGAGATTGACATTAGAGCGAACTCCAGCCGAGCGAAGAGATTGATCCACACTTCCATAAATCTGGGGATCGGCCAGAGCAGGATCTACCACATCGAGAATAACTCCTCCTGCCGCCAGGTGCGCAGTTGACCAGCCGAACCAACAGCCGATCTCCAGAGCAGATTTTCCTCGAAACTTTAGCGCAGTATTGTACAGAATGTGTGCCTCGTCCCGACTAACAAAGCCGATGAGAGGTTGACGTAGATCCGCATGACAAAGGTGAGGAACTTCTTTCCGTAGATAAGGCCAGGGGTGAAAGCTTGGGTCGGCCGCAATCATTAAAGGAAAGCTATGGTCAAGATGTATTCTAATCTGGTTAGGCGATACGTAGTCGTATCTCTTGACCGGAGTGGAGATGATGCCTGCATACCGCAAGCTAGCTTCAATCTTAAAACCTTCAGTTGTAAGCACAATATGAGTTGGTCTCACCTTAGTGTCGGCTGTAAGATGTATGATTCCTACTGGATTGTGAGGTGGAAAAGGATCCACCCAAATCTTCCTTTGCAAATCCCATTGGGGCATCTCACAATGGGCTACCCAGTTGCAATTTAATGGCAAAAGTTCAACTCTATCCAGACCTATATCTCTATAAATAGCCACGTTTAGAGCAAACTGTTCTGTCGGAAAATCAAGGTACCTAGAAATAGCTTGACCTAATCTTTTGCCCCATATTGACCAATGAATAGACTGTCTGGCACCAGAAAACACACCAACATTTAGCAGAGGCTCTATATCTAAACGATCAAATTCCGTGTGGTGGAAGTGAACGTGGTAGTGCCAAGATATCCAAGTTTGCATCCAGGGTCTATTCTTATGTTTAGCTACTAACTCTGGAACTATTGAGAAGCCCTTTCTTTTTGCTCCTAAGACAAGAAGATCAATCGCAGACCAGTCTTGCACCCAAGCATCTGCATCAATCCAAATGTAAACTTCATAACCTGGGAAATATTCAGGCAAAAAAGGTTTAGAGACCAGCGCTTTGAGGTACCTAGGTTTTTTATCGACATCAGGAACGTTGTAATTCCAATCTGGCTCTACGATATAGTCAACGTACTGACCTATCCATTGCAACTGCTCTGGCGTACACCCTACATCAAAAAATCCAATATCTACAGAGTTGCCCTGTGGCTTTTCTCGAATAGAGAGAATAGTTCCCTGAACCAATTCAAAAAGCTTGCTATCGGCACCTGTAACGATGATAGTCGAGTTCATGAATTCTATCTCTCCTCTCTAAGACCTTACTTCTTGTCGAAAAGATGAAATCTGTTTATGTAGCAAAGAGCTCCCTTTTGACCGGGTATGATCTCCCCCTGCCAGAGGAGATGAGAGGGATCCAACATCTGGTCAATCTGCTTGCGGTCTTGTTCTGAGCAAAACTCCACATAGATGACCTTGATATCTTCGAGCTGCTCTTGCAAGCTGGTCAACACCTCCACCTCATCTCCACCTGTAGCCACCCTGAGCACATCGATGGGCTCCAGACCCAGCTCCTTGAGGGCTGCCCTGGCTTCCCGGAAAGGGAGCAGCTGCTCCACTCCCCACTCGGCCTGAGGATCCTCCGGCCAGAGCCGACAAGTTCTGCAGCTATTCTGCCCCGCTAGCCCCACCGGATGCACAAAGCAGTTGCCCAGGCCAAGAGCATTCTGCTGCAGCAGGTGCAAGGCCAAGGGATCCACCTCGAAACAGTGAATGGCCGCCTCAGGGTGAAAAGTCCTGAAACAAGCGCTGGCCACACCTACCCCGGCCCTCACATCCACGACAACCTTGACATCAGGAAGAATGGAAGCCGCAGGCTGATAGATGCGGCTCAGGCTGACTACTGTCCCTTTATATCATACTCAAGGCCTTCGTACCCCCGCAACCAAGCTGACGGAGCAGAGCTGCCCTTTTGGATTAAGTCAATGAGAAAAGTTTCTGTTATGTTCCCCGCATTGGCAAAGAGGAGCTGGGTGTCTTCTCCCAGGATGAAAGCAAAGCTGGTTCTCAAAGGCCGCCCCAGCCGCTGCAAGTCCTCAGCTGTGCACACCACCGCATCAAAACTAGGCCAACTGGCTGGCTCCCCCCTCACCTCATGAACTCGCTCGGGCACTCCCTTCTGCTGCAGCAGACCACAGGGATCCCCAAACCCCTCTTCCACGTACAGCTCCAGCCGCGGCAAGTCCAGCAAGTCCGCGGCTATCACCCCAGGACAGCCTCGGCCAACAAATACCCTCAGTCGCTCCTGCACGCGATGCAGCTCTTGAATGGGCTCGTAGATTCCTAGTCGTGTGTCTATCCAGGCAGAGCTGGCCGTGCTGACAAAGTAGCGCACATCAGAGCGGGGCGAGTAACGAAAGGGCTCCGGCAGCTCTCCCCCAAACACCCAGTCCAGCAGGTTCTGAATGCGGTGGCGGGGATGCCACTTTTCATCAAAGGTGTGGTAAGCGCGGCGGGCAATTTGAATGGCTTCTTGGGGATGGTCTAGGTAGTAGCGAACTTTTTCCAGGAGTTCGGCTTCGGAGTTGTAGGTGTCGCAGTAGGTGCCGGGCGCCAAAAGTTCGTCCAATCCTGAGGCGAAGGAGAGCTGGTCAGTAAGCAGAAAGCCACCCGCAGAAATCACTTCCAGGTTCCTAAGGTTCAGATCCCCATTCAGGCTGCAGTTAAAGGCAATCAGAGAATGGGCAAACCATTTGGCTGCCTCTTGGCGGTTGGCTGTTTTGATGAGGATGGGCAAATCTGCATTCTTTATGGCTTGAACCAGCCGGCAACGCCTGGGATGGCGGGATCCCTGTTGGCCGATAAAGACCACTTGATTTTCTCTATCTTCCACCCAATCGTGGGTAACAGTGCGCATGGAGATAAGAGGCAACCAGGCAAGATTCTCAGCGCCTGCTGCGGCAAACCAGTGCAAATGCTGGAAGTTATAGGCAGTAGCGACGTAATCAAAGCCTTCAGTAGCCCAGTAGGCCAAGAGATGGTTGATGGGAAGTTTCCAGTGGTGGGTGTCTCCAGCTAGCAAGAGTGTGGGGCATTTAAACTTCCTTGTATTTAGGGGATTACAGCCTTTTAATTTAAAATAGGGTACAGGTATTCAAGAGGAAGGAGAGAAAGGAATGCCGACTCATTCTTTGGATTTGCGGCAAAGAGTTGT
>NZ_JBSSEF010000031.1:0-33733 GCF_054061455.1 Thermostichus sp. OS-CIW-20 | reverse complement strand
AGCATGGAGCAGATAGTGAAGACTTCTTTACTACTGATCAATCCATCCTCCTTCCGAAGTTGGTTTGCTAAGTGCTGCTATTGTACCCCTTGAGCTCTTAACAGGCTGTAATGGAGAGATGAACATCCGGCGCTTTTTTGAGGACTTCGAAGGCTTTGATGTCGCGCTCCGCTAGGCGCAACAACCGCCAAGCCTCCTCAAGATGCGGCTTCATAGAGGTCTTTTCCCTGCTTGCGCGCCCAGTACAGCACGGTGCCTGGCACACGGCTGCGCCGCTGGTATTCCGCCTCGGAATAAACGAGGATATCCAACCCTGGGCCCATATCGCCCACCGCTTCGTGCAAACGAATCATTTCGGCGTACCGATCAGACACCTCTGGTTTGATCACCATGATGTCTAGGTCGGAACCCGCGTCGGCATCGCCGCGGCCATAGGAGCCAAACAAGAGTACGCGGCTGGGCTGGGCCGCTGCCACGATACGCCGGACGATCTCTTGCAAGGTTTGATCATCGATCATATTGGCAACTCCATTACCTTCAGGCTCTCAATGCCCCGGTCATCCACGATCTTGACGGCAATGCGCTTGTGCTCGCCCGGTGCGAAGGGCAACGACACCGTACCGCTATAGGCTTTTATGAGGTCCTCGTCAATCTCGGCCTTGAGATTGCGCGCCAGCTTCGCCCAGCCTTCTTTCTCGCCCGCCATCGGGAAGAAGACCTGACGGGGGTAGAGGCAGCGCCCGTCGTAGTCGGTATCGAGCATCCACATGGCAATCTTGTCCTTGCCGCCCGATTCGATGGCCCCGGTCTTGGTGTTGTAGTAGTCGAAACCGTGTACCTCAACCACAAACCAGCCATCTTCGGCTTTGCGCAGCTCCACATCCGGCTGCCCGATGAGCCAGAAGGATTCGTTACTGGCGCGCTTCTTTTTGAGGTCGTCGGTGAGTAGGTCGGCGTTCATTTGGACTTTGAGGAACTGCATGCCGGCCAGCTCTGGCTTCATCTCGTCAATATCTTTTGCTGCTTCGGGGTCAAATTGAAAGGCGGCGAAGATCAGCAGTTTGGGCTGTGGGCTGAGCATCCGCGCCTCTTGCCAGGCATGCTCAACTTGCCGCTGCTCGAGCGGGCCATATTCCGGGCCGAAGGAGACGACCACGCGCATGGGATCGTAGGCTGGCGCCGTCTCGCGCACGGTATTTGCCCCTTCGTCGCTTGGCCGCGTTTCCCCCTCGGCATGGAGCCAGCGGCAACCGGGCAGGGGCTCTAGGCGGGCAAAGCGGATGTATTGCCCGTTCTTGCCGCGAATGCCGGTGCGCAGCAGTTCGTCACGCCATTCGGCCTGGCGCAGGGTCTCGCCGGAGCGGGTAATAGACGTATCGGCAGGTTGCGGCTTCTCCTCCAAAATCTCGTCCACCGACTTGACCGCCGGTGCCGGCACCGCTTCAACCGTAAAGGGGCCGGTGACGCGCACCTTCTCCCTGTCCACAAAGGGCTGGTCGTAGAGCGTCTCCTGCGGCGCATGGCGGGCGATGGCGGCGTCGATCTCCTTTTGGAGGGTGCGGCGGGCTTGATGGAAACGCTCGAAGGGTTCGCGCGCTTTTTCCGGCCAGTCGGCAGGAAACGTAAAGGGCACTTCCCATTCCACCAGCTCGTTGACCTTGACCACCTGGCCAGCGGGCATGGTGAAGGTTGCTTCATCGGGTGCGGCGAAGTCCACGAACTGGCCGGCCCGACCGCCTTGGGTGACCTGGAATTTGACCGGCTGGCCATGAAGCGCAGCGTTCAGCTCAGCAAGGGCCGCTGCCACTGCCGGATGGAGCCGCGCGTAAATGCCGTCGATCTCCGGGTTATTGGCGATGGACTTGAGCGTGACATGGGGCACGGTCTTGTACTTGAAGCCGGAGCCGACGCCCTCCTGCGGGTGCGCCAGTTCGTAGTAGTCGAAAACCGCAGTCATCAGCCGCTGGCGGGCGATTGTGATCGCGACGCGTGAGGTGTCGCAGGTGATCCAGCGCCGGCCCCACTGCTCGGCAACGTAGGCGGTGGTGCCGCTGCCGCAATTGTGCACGACGCACAGCTCCGTGATGAAAGAGTGCGCGTCTTCTACCTCCAGGTCATACAACTCCTCTTCGGTTTCTTGCGTGTGGAGTTCGGCGATGCGCACGGCGACCCGCTGCGGACCAAAGAAGACCCAATCCCCCACAGCCAGGTCCTGCGCTTCCACCCATTCGGCCTTCTCGACGCTGAGCTGAAGTTGGCAGGCGTGTCGAATGGTTTCGTAAACGCCCTCCAGATTGGACAGCACCTCCCTGGCCGGGACGCGCAGCACCTCCAAGCCCAGCTCGCGGAGATAGGCATCGCGGGCCTGATCGTGAGCCAGTGCCTCTTCGCTGCTGTGGGCCAGCACGCCGTCCACCTCGACGACAAGTTGGGCGTCGCGGCTGTAAAAATCTGCTATATACCGACCGATGGGATGCTGGCGTCGGAAGGCGAAACCGGTTTGGTTGTTGCGCAGCGCCGTCCACAGCTTACGCTCCGGCGGGGTCATTTCACGCCGCAGCATTTTGCTTCGCCCGCGCAACCCCCGGGGAATGCCCGACCAGTCGTTATGCCCTCCCAGTGAGCGCGGGCGGCGTTTGGCGAGCACCTTGTGGTCGGCAGAGAGCCAGAGCGTCGCGTCAGTTTTTTCGTGGCGGATGCCGATCATCTTGCCGCGGTACGGCCGGCGGATCACGCGCACGACGCGATGCGGTTGCCCGTCATGCCCCAAAACCCAGTCGCCGGGCTGGATGGATTCGATGGGGCGCAGGATGGCCCTATCCCATTCAGCCCCACCCCGGCCCTCCCCACAAGCGGGGAGGGAGCAGTGTCCCCCCCCATGCGGGGGGACCACAGGGGGGCTGCTTCCCGCATGCGGGGGGACTACAGGGGGGCTGCCTCCTCCATCCTCGGAAAGCAGTGTGGCCCCTCCACAGTTGGCCTCTTCCTGGTTAGCTTCTCCTCTGTCAGCCCCTCCCCAGCCCTCCCCGTAAACGGGGAGGGAGCGTCCCCCGTCCTTCACACACCACACCCGCGTCCCCTTCCGCACACACGTCGGGTCAAACACCAAATCGCCCGGGTCGGTGGTCATCAGGAGGCAGCGCTCTACAACCTTCGTACGCGTTTCAACCACGTATCGTTGCTCAGGATTGAATCCGGCCGTGTCGTCCCAGACCTCAGACAAGACCTTGAGCGGATAATCGTCGATATAATATTTCCATCGAAGTTTGCTGCCATCCTTAGTCACGCGACCCGTGCGTTTCAACGCCTCCATGCCATCGGGGTAGATCAGCTTCCAATGGCTGTTCTTGTTCGGTCTGAAGGTCTCTCCCTTAAATTGGAGCGGCGTATCCTCGCCCGGCGGCCCCGAGCTCTCCAGGCTTACGAGCTGGAAGACCTTTGCTCCCGCTGGCAACAGCGACGGATCGACCATCTCGGCCCGGGTAATCTTTCGCACGGTACCGTCGGGTAGCTCCACATTACTATAGAAGGCATCAGGCAGCTTTTCAGAATACAACTGGCGATATTTCAAATATTTTTTATCCCTGGCATACCAGATTCAGATAATCACTCGTCCGGCCTAACTCGTTGGATACCATGCTGCCGGTTTTAGCGAACGTGATAAGTCGCACAAAATTCCCCGCCCCAAACACTTCATCCATCAAGCAGCGTACCAGATGGACGTTCTCGTCGCCGATCTGCACGAAGATGCTGCCGCTTTCGGTGAGGAGTTCTCGCGCCAGCAGTAGCCGGTCGCGCAGGTAGGTGAGGTAGGAGTGGATGCCTAGCTCCCAGGTGTCGCGGAAGGCGCGGATTTGCTCTGGCTCGCTGGTTAAATCCTCGTCTTTGCCGTCCTTGACGTCGCGCTTGTTGACGAAGGGCTGGAAGTTAGAGCCGTATTTGATGCCGTAGGGCGGGTCGAGGTAGATCATCTGCACTTTGCCCGCCATGCCCTCTTTTTCCAGGAGCGAATTCATCACCAGGAGCGAGTCGCCAGCGATGAGGCGGTTGGTCCAGCCGTGTTTGTGCTGGTAGAACTCGACGGCCTGGCGCAGCGGCTCTCGGCGTTCCTCTTCAAAAAGGCTGAGTTGCTCCGCGCCGCCGCTGCCGTTCCGCTTCTTCACCGCCTCGATGATCGTACGGGGGTCGATGCGCTCTTGGACATGGAGCGAGATCGTCGGCACCGCGAACGAGGTGTGCTCGGCCTTGCCGGCCCAGACCAGTTGCGGGTCGAGGTGAGGATCGTAGGCATAGCGCTTTTTCGTTTGCCCGGCATCCGGGTCAGTCTGGGGCGTCACCAACCCCACAGGTGGATTATTGACACGCTCTTTGTCGCGGTGCTCGTAGGATTCGATTGGGCGTTTGGTGTCGGTTTTCTTGGCTGCTATCCAGTCCTGCCTGTTGGTTTGTCGTGGGCTTAGTGGGAAGGCTAGCTTGAGAGCATGACTCTAGTCAATAATAAGCTCAACTATACTGAAAATAATGTATAATATGTTCAGTACGGATTACTACCAGTTGATCTTTCTGTTTACTTTCGAGTCTGCCAACATGGTAGCCAAAGCAAAGCAGAAAATTGGTAGTAAGACGACACGGAAACTGCGCTTTGGGTATTCTACTCAAAGCTTTGCGGGATACCGCCATTCTGGTTGGAAACAAACAGAATGCTATCGCTGCATAGTTGAACAGTGATGTTCAGCAGTGTTCAGCGTAAATGTATCAGTAACTTTTGATCCAGCCTTGAGCTGTCGCCTAAGCCCTTCTCCCCCAAGCCACCTATCCGTCCAGTGGCGCCCGCAGGGTTTGCACGCCCCGGGGCGACCAGGTTACTGCTCCAACGCGCTCGGCAATGTAGAGGGGCCGTTGCTTTTGCCGAAACCAGGTGGTCACTGCCTCGCCAACAGGGCCGGAGCTGATGCCCGCCTGCACCTGAAAGCGCTCCAGCAAGTCCAGGATCAGCGATCCCCCATCCCACCACAGCCAGTCGATCTGGGCCGGCAGCAAGGGGGATCCGGTCAGCTCCGCCTGGACAGGGGGGCCGGCGGATCCCAAGAGCAGCCAGCGGGATCCCTCGGCCTCCAAGGTCAACACCAAGGGGTTGGTGTGGACGGCCTGCAGCTTCAGCCGCTCCGAGAAGGGGATCCGGTCGGCAGGCCGCAAGACTTGATAGGGGATCCCGGCAGCTTGCACGGCGCTAAGAGAGCGCAGGTAGCTGTCCGAGGCGGCATTGACGCCGCCCCCGTCCCAGAACTGCCCGATGGAGAAAGCTGAAAGCAGGATCTCCCAGCCCCCATTGGCCGAGCCGGCAGAGGTCATGGCCACCGCCCCCTCCAGACGGCGCAGGCCCTGCTGCCGCAAAAAGGGCAACACGGTGCGCTCGGCCAGGCGGGGATTGCCGCTGTTGAGCAAGAGGTGGCGTCCTTCGGCTTGGATGGCCAGGACGGGGAGGCGGCCACTGGCCAAAGCGGTGATCTCGACCAGCGGCCCCGGCCACAGCCTTGGCCCCAAGAGGATGGCGGCCATTATCAGAGCAGTGCCCTGCCAGCGCAAAGCCCGCCGCCAGCGGGGCCAAAAGGTCAAAGCCACCAGCGCCCCGTAGAGAAGTAGACACTGGAGCAGCGAGACCCTGCCGGTGTAGTAGGAGCTCAGGGGCCAGCTGGCCATCCAGCCCACCCAGTTGATCAAAGGCGTGATCAAAAACGTCAAGGGCCGGGCCAGCAGGGATCCCAGCCCCGGCCAGAGCAAGGCCACAAAAGCCACCCCAAACCCCGCCACCAGCAGGGGCACCAAGAGAAGCAGCAGCAGCGGGTTGGCCAGCAGCGAGTAGGTGGGGATGCGGCCAAAGATGGCCACCTGCAGCGGCAGCGTCCAGATCTGGGCGGCCAGCGGAACGGCCAGAGCCGTGGCCACCGCCGGCGGCAAAAAGTCCAGCCGGGATCCAATCGGCCCTGCCCCCACCAGCAGGCCCAGGGTGGCGGCAAAGCTGAGCTGAAACCCCAGATCGGTAATCCACAGCGGCTGGTAGATCAACAGCAAAACCGCCGCCACCAGCAGCGTCCCCAGGGGGTTAAGCCTAACTTTTCCTTCCAGTCTTGGCTCCGTCAACACCAGCATGGCCGCTGCCCCCATCACCGCCGCCCGCAGCACCGAAGGGGTAAAGCCCGTCAAGGCCAGGTCAATCCCCAAGACCGCCAGGAGGATCCCCTGCTGCAGGCGTACCGCCAGCCGCCGCGTTAGGACAAACACCACCCCCACCAGCAGCGACACGTGAAACCCAGAGGCCGCTAGCGCATGGGCCAGGCCAACTTCTCGAAAGGCATCCTGCAAATCAAAATCCAACTGGGCAGCCCGGGATCCCAGCACCAAGGAAGCCAAGAGGTTCCCCTGCCGCTCCCCCAGCCCGGCAATGAACGCCTCCCGCACCCGCCGCCGCAGCACCCAACCTCCCCAGCCCCTTCCCCCCGGCTGGGGGATCACCTCGCGGGCGATGAAGCCGGCAAAAGCCCCCTGCCGCTGCAGATAGGCCTGAAAGTCAAAGCTGCCCGGGTTTAAGGCGGGACTGGGAAGGTAGAGGGATCCCGTCAGGCGCACCCGCTGGTTGGGATGGAGATCCTGGCTTGGGAGAGCCTCAGGGCTGGCAGTGACGTAGAGCTTGCCGCTTACCTGGCGGGCCGTTTGGTTGGCCTCCAGCACCTGCTCCGCCTCCAGCCAAAATTGCCGCCGCTCGCTGCGGGTGGGGCGGGGCTCCGAAAGAACGGTGCCCACCAGGCTCATCTGCCGCTGCGGGGCCAGAAGGCTGATATCCGTCGGGCCGGGAACCGGCTGCCGCCAGCCCAGGTAGGCCCAGGCCAGACACCCCACCAGCCCCATCGCCAGCCAGGTGCGGGCCAAGCGCGGTCGTCGCCGGTACAGCAGCGATCCCGCCAATCCCAAAGCCAGCGGGATCCCCCAGCCCCAGCCGCTCGCCGCCGGCCAGGCCCGCAGCAACAGGCCCAGGATCCAGCCCAGCCCCAGCAGATAGGTTCTCTCCATCCCTCTTCAGCGCTTTTGCCCCCACTGTACTCTCGCGCTCAGGCGGGATCCATGGCGTTGTCTTAACCTTGACCGGTTGCCGACCCCGCAAGACAGAGGCAAACTGCATCCGGCCTAGGGCTGGCGCTCGCCACCAGCCGCATGCTCCCGCCAGATGGGCAACGCACCCTCCAGATCCTTCCTCTTGCAAGTTTAAGAATTGGGAAAGATGGCCCACTGGCTCTTGACGGCGATATCCTAGGGTTTAAGCTACCGAGAGGCGAGGCGGATCGGCCCGCCTCTGGTCAAAGGAGTGAGCGTCTAGCTCAAGGGATCCGCCGCTCTTAAGGAAGCTTAAGCGTTTCTAAAAATGCTCAAAAGGGGCGGACAGAACGTTAGGGATACCAGAGAATCTTGGCAGGGTCGTTAGGGTGATAGTGGGCTTTGCGAGGTGGGGAAACCGCACATGGACAGCGCTTTGCTGCAAGCAGCTCGCCAGATCTATCAATACCATTTGCAGTATCGACCGGAGGTGCTGGAGCAGCCGCCGCGGGGCGTGGTCATCCATCGCCGTACCCTGCGAGGGGATCTGATCTTTTCTGAGTTTCCCATCCTGCTGCCCCAAGAAACTTTCATTCCGCTGCAGCAGTTGGAGCCGCTCCGCTGAGGCCCTTCTGCCCAAGCCGAGCCTAGGCGCCTACGATAGCAGAGCAAGCCTCTTTTTCTCCCTGTGGACGGCTGCGATGGTGGACTTCCTTGCCAGCACCTGGGAGCTGCGCCTGTTGGTCTGGGTGCTGGTGTTGGTGCTGGGGGCCTGTGTGGGCAGCTTTCTCAATGTGGTGGTCTATCGCCTGCCGCAAGGTCTTTCTCTGCTCCATCCCGGCTCCCATTGTCCCCACTGCAAGACGCCCCTGGGCCCGATGGAGAACATCCCCATTCTGGGCTGGTTCCTGCTGCGGGGCCGCTGCCGCCACTGCGGAGCGCAGATTAGCTGGCGCTACCCTGCCGTTGAAGCCTTGACCATGGGGCTGTTCGGCCTCAGCATCGCCATCTTGGGATTTTCTCCCCGCGGGCTCCTCACCTGTGTCTTGTTGGGCTGGCTGCTGGCGCTGGCCCTGGTTGACCTGGATACGTTTTGGCTGCCGGAGTCGCTCACCCGCTCCGGCCTGCTGGCGGGGCTGCTGGCCCGCCTGGCGCTGCCCTGGCTGGAAGGGTCGGGATCCCTGGCCGCCATGGGCTGGTCACTGGTGGCCGGGATCGCGGGCGCCGTGCTGGGCATCTGGCTGTTGGAAGGCATTGGCTTTGTCGCCCGTTGGGTTTTGCGGCGGGAGGCCATGGGCGGAGGAGATGGTAAGCTGCTGGCCCTGATCGGCATGTGGCTGGGCTGGCAAGGGGTGTTGGTGGCCCTCATCTTGGGCTCTGGGCTTGGTTTGCTGGGCAGCCTGCTGGCCATGGCCGGGGGAAGGGCCCGCCTGGGCAAACCCATCCCCTTCGGCCCCTACTTGGCTCTAGGCGGCGCCGTGGCCGCCTTGGCGGGATCCCCCCTAATCGAGGCCTACCTACGCTGGTCGGGGTTGCTGGGGTAGAACTCCCTCACCCCTCTTCCAGTGGCAACGGCAACGATCGGCAGGGATCCCTTTTGGCCTCTACTCCACCCCCTCGATCCGGTCTTCCACTTCTTGGTACAGCTCCTGCAGGCGCTCGATGTTGGCCTGGGAAGTCTGCCAGTAGCCACGCCCGTGCACCTCCAGCAGGGTGCCGACGATGCGCCGGAAGGAGTGGGGGTTGAGGTTCATCAGGCGCTGCCGCATCGCCTCGTCCTTGATGAAGGTCTCGTTGGTTTCCTCGTAGATCCAGTTGTCCACCGCTCCCGCCGTGGCCGACCAGCCGGAGGTATTCACCAGCCGCTTGGCGATCTCCCGCACCCCTTCGTAGCCGTGCTTGAGCATGCCCTCGTACCACTTGGGGTTGAGCAGCTTGGTGCGAGCATCGAGGCGGATCGTCTCGCTCAGGGTGCGGATCTGGGCGCTGGGCGTGGTGGTATCCGCCATGTAGGCCGAGGGGGCCTTGCCGTCCGGGCGCAGGCTCTGCACCAGCTTGGTGGGATCCGCATCGAAGTAGTGGCTGACATCCGTCAGGCTGATCTCCGACGAATCCAGATTCTGGAAGGTCACGTCCACCGTCTTCAGGCTGGCCTCAAACAGCTGCCGCATCTGCTGGTTGGGCAGATTGGATCCGAAGGCAAAGGACTTACGCGAGAGGTACATCTCCCGCAGCTCGCTCTCGTCCTCCCAGGAGCTGTTTTCCACCGCCAGGTTGATGTTGGCCGAGTAGGAGCCAGAAGCGTTGGAAAAGACCCGCGTTGCCGCCTGCTCCAGCGTCAGCCCCAGCTCCTTGGCCTGCTGCAGAGCGTGCTTGCGCACATAGTTCAGCTCCAGCGGCTCATCGGCCAGGGCCGCCAGCTTTACCGCCCGGTCGAGGAGGGCCATTTGGTTGACAAAGAGATCCCGGAACACGCCGGAGCAGTTGACCACCACGTCAATGCGGGGCCGCCCCAGCTCCTCCAAGGGGATCAGCTCCACCTTGTTCACCCGCCCCAGGGCATCCGGCTGGGGACGCACCCCCAGCAAACACAGCACCTGCGCCAGCGACTCGCCGTAGGTCTTGATGTTGTCGGTGCCCCAGAGCACCACCGAGATGGTTTCCGGGTACCGGCCACCGTTACTGCTCAGCTCGCGGGCCAGCAGCCGCTCCACCACCATCTCCGCCGACTTAATGGCCGCTGCCGTGGGGATAGACTGGGGATCCAAGGCGTGGATGTTGCGCCCCGTCGGCAACACAGCGGGGTTGCGGATGGGATCCCCGCCCGGCCCCGGCAGGATGTACTCCCCTTCCAAAGCGCGAAGCAGGGATCCCAGCTCATAATCGGCCGTGATTTGCTTGAGGCACTCTTCCAAAAACTCAAACAAAGGCTTGAGCAGCTCCGCCTCCACCTGCGGATAGCCCGCCTCCTTGAGGGCCACCAGCCAGGGCGCCTGCCGCCCCATGTTGAAGAAATTGAGCTTGGCCACCCGCGAGACCCGCCCCTGGGCGTCGGTTTGCTCCTGCACCAGGGCCGCCACCGCCTTGTGGCAGGCCTTGTTGATGCGATCCAGCAGCTCCGTATCCGCCAGGTGCCCTTGATCCCGGTTGCGGTAGAGCTCGTCGATGTCTCGGCCCAGGCTCTGGGCGAGGATGCGCGGCAGGCCGAGGATCCCTTCTTCCGGGCGGTCGATGCTGGCGATGCTCACCAGGGTAGCGATGGCCTCCTCCGCCGTGGGGGGCGCCCCGATCACATGCAGGCCACAGGGCAACAGCCGCGACTCGATCTCCATCAGCTTGGCGTAGAGCTTGCCCACCACCGTGTCCCGCTCTTCCAGGGTGAGCTGGGCCGCATCCACCTGGGGCAGCTCCACATCCTTGTCCAGGTTGACCAGGCGCGCCTTGTCGCAGATGGCATTGACAATCTGAATGCCGCGTCCTCCTTCCCGCAGGCTTTGGTAAGAGCCGATCAACTCCCGCAGCTCCTGCAGCCCCTTGTAGAGGCCGGCGTTTTCTGCCGGCGGCGTCAGGTAGCTGATGGTGCAAGCATAGCCGCGCCGCTTGGCGATGGTGGCCTCGCTGGGGTTGTTGGCGGCGTAGTAGTACAAGTTGGGCAGGGATCCGATCAAATTGTCCGGGTAGCACTCGCCCGACATGCCGATCTGCTTGCCCGGCATGAACTCCAAAGAGCCATGGGTGCCAAAGTGGATGACCACGTCGGCCTTCCAAACCTTTTCCAGGTAGGTGTAGTAGGCGGCAAAGCCGTGGTGGGGGCTGGCCGATCTCGAAAAGAGCAGCCGCATGGGATCCCCTTCGTAGCCAAAGGTGGGCTGCACCCCGATGAACAGGTTGCCAAAGTGCTTGCCGTAAATCAGCAGATTTTGCCCATCGGTATTCAGGTGCCCCGGCGCCGGCCCCCAGTATTTCTCAATGGCTTTGACATAGGGCGTCAGGGCCTCATATTCCCGCACCGACAGCTTGGCCGCCACGTTCAGCTCCGGGCTGGCGTACTGGGCCTGGGGATCGTGCAGGATGGACTCCATCAGCTCCTGCGGCGTTTTGGGCAGCTCTGGCCCCAGGTCGTAGCCGTTGTGGGCCAGCGCCTGCATCACCCGGTGGATGGAGGCAAACACATCCAGGTAGGCCGCTGTCCCCACATTGCCCTTGTCCGGCGGAAAGCTGAAAACGGTGATGGCGATCTTCTTCTCCAGCTTGGGCTTGCGCCGCAGATTGGCCCACTTGATGGCCCGCGCCGCAATCAACTCAATCCGATCCTGCAGGGCATGGGCCTTGCCGGTGACGGCGTCCCGCCCTGAGAGGATGATGGGATCGATGGCCCCATCCAGTTCGGGAATGGCAATTTGCAGCGCCACCTGCACCGGGTGCAAGCCCAAGTCACTGTTGGCCCATTCCTCTGTCGATTGAAACACCAAGGGCAGTGCCACCATGTAGGGACGATTGAGCCGTTGCAGCGCCTCCACGGCTTTGGGGTGATCCTGCCGCGCCGGCCCGCCCACCAGGGCAAACCCGGTTAGCGACACCACCACATCCACAATTGGCGCCGTCTTCTGCTCGTTCCAGAAAAACTCGTTCACCGGCTTGGAAAAGTCCAAGCCGCCGGCAAACACCGGCACCACCCGCGCCCCGCGCGACTCCAGCTCCTGCACCATGGCCACGTAGTGGGCATCGTCCCCCGTCACCAGGTGGGTGCGCTGCAGCACCAGACCCACGCAGGGGGCCAAGGGATCCTTCACCTCCTCTGGCAGATCCTCGCGGGCGTTGTACCAATCCCAATACTCCGCCAGGCTGGCAAACATCTGCGGCGCCAGCGGGTGCCAAATGCCCATTTCCAGATAGGTGACCGGCTCGGCAAACTTGACCTGATCCCGCATCCCCGGCAGGTAGCGATCCGCCAGCATCAGCAAAAAGTTCTCCAGGTTCTCGCGGGATCCGCCCAGCCAGTACTGGAAGCTAAGCATGAAGTTGCGGGCATCCTGGGCCTTGTCAAAGGGCAGGTACTTCAGCACCTTGGGCAGCGTCTGCAACAGCTTCAGCATCCCCTCCTGGAAGTTGGATCCCTGCTGGCGCTTGCGCATGAACTGGGCAATGGCGCTCTTGGACTGGCCCAGTTGCGCCATAGAAAAGGATCCCAGCTTATTCAGGCGCATCACCTCCGGCATGGAGGGGAACACCACCACCGCATCCAACCGCTCCCGCAGGGGTTCTACCGCCTGCACCACCTTCTGGGCGATGTCCTCAATAAAGATCAGGGAGCCAATAAAAACATTGGCCGTCTCCAGATCCCGCCGGAAAGCCTCATACCCCGAGGGATCCCGCAGCTCCTCCACCAAGTAGCCAGACAGCTCCACCGCCAGCTTGGGGTTGCGGGCGTTGATGCGCTGCACCGCTGCTGTCAGGGCACTCTGATACTGCGGCTCCAACACCACGTACACCACCTTCATCAGTCGGCGCCCCCCTAGCTCGTCAGGGGCCACGTGGCGGGTGATGGGCTTAACCAGAGTAAACATGCGGTCGCTCTCCCTTGTGCAATGCAAAAAAGCAAGTGGGCCGGGAATGGGCATTCTTCCCTAGCACCTGTTTCCCGTTCTACCAGAGAACCGGATCCCTGCCGGGGGCATGACGCCAGTCTCGTAACAATTCGCAATAATTGCAAAGGGGGCTCTTCTCTTGAGGAGATCTCAAGGATCCAGACCTGGAAGGGCCCAGAGCGGCTCTCCTACACAAAAGGATAGTTTGGTAGCCCCGCACTTGAGTGCGGGGCGGAAAAGCCCGCTAGCCACTTTAGTGGCTTACCCATGATGGGGGTCGTTGATATAGTTTCATAGCTCAAACAACCTCTTCCTGACTTCTCCTACCAAGACCTCTTTCCTTCTCTTTGGCCAAAAAATAAGATGAACAACCGCCCGCCCACAACATGACCGCGGCGATTGTACCGTTGACTTTCCTCTCGCATTATCGCTTGCCCATGTCAGACTGCGGCTGCCATGCCGCTTGCCAACAATGATGGAGTGCGGCTGTCAGCAGGTTCGAGTCAGGAACAGGGAGCTAGTCCCCCTATTAGAGTACTTATGTCAACAGTCTAATAAGGTGTACAACTGTGCTTTGTACTATGCGAGACAAGTCTATTTCAAAACGAAGCGATGGGCAAGCTATGGTGCGCTTTGCGCTGAGATGGCGAGAACCCAAAACAAGCACTTCATCGCAATGTATGTCTCCGCCGCGCAACAGACCTGTAAGTCTGTAGCTGGAGTGGGTCTATGCCAAGCCTGCCCAGCCCAAATCGCTGGATCCGAGAAAAGCTCTAGCAATTGACCACGGAGTCAACAACTGGCTTACGTGCGTTAGCAACTTAGGACATAGCTTCATCATTGATGGCCGCAAAGTCAAGTCCTTCAACCAGTGGCACAACAAGGAGCTGGCTAGGCTCAAGACTCACAAGCTGCAGGGGTTTTGGTTGCAGCAGCTTGACCGAACTACGGAAACCGGCGGATGCGGGATGCAATCCACAAAGCTGCGCGCAAGGTCATTGACTTCTGTTTGCACCACTCAATTGGGAGAATCCTCTTCGGTTGGAACAAAGAACAAAAACAAGAATGCGGTTTTAACCAAAACTTTGTTTTCATCCCAACAGGTCGGTTAAAGGAGCGTATTGCGCAATTATGTCAGCATTATGGATGGAGTTTATTGAGGTAGAGGAGGCGTACAGCTCGCAGGCAAGCTTCCTAGATGGAACCTAATTATGGTGAAAAACCCGACGGGTGGAGACCCTCTGGAAAGCGCGTCAAGCGGGGCCTGTACCAAACGGCAGAGGGGTGGTTGGTCAACGCTGATGCGAATGCTGCCGCCAACCTGTGCTTAAGAAAGTCAGCAGAACCTTGGGGCTTTGCCTTCAGGAACTGTCTAGAGGCGCTTTGACAACGCCGTTACGGGTTCTTTTGTGGGCTGCGTAAGAATCCCCTGGGTGGGAGTGTCAAGACAAAAGGGATCCCTGCCAAGCCGCCTTATTCCAAGCAAGTTCTGGGCGAGATCAAGGCACCTACAAAAAAGGATGAGACCCATACCGCTACGCCATCCATCTCCAAAGCGGTTTCGAGCCCAGCCAGCTAGCTGAGCTTTTGAATGGGCGCGATGCGGGGATCCAAGATTTTCTGCTGGCCGATGGCGGGAAACCTCACCGCCAGGGTGATCCGTTCGCCGCTGCCGAACACGTGGGTAATTTGCCCCTGTCCGAATTGGGGATGTTGCAGGCGATCCCCAACGGCCCACTGGGAGGAACGGCCTTGGCGGCGAGCAGCCTTTGCTTTGGGCGTGGCCGCAGCAGTGTTGTCGGCGGAGAACAAAAGCCCCCTGCCTTTTTCCCATTGGATCAGCTCTTGGGGCAGCTCACTCAAAAATAGGGAAGGGATGGCGGGCTCGCGGTTGCCGTAGAGCCGCCGCTCGCTGGCGTGGCAGACAAACAATTGCTCGCGGGCGCGGGTGATGCCCACGTAGCAGAGGCGCCGTTCTTCTTCCAGCGCGGCAGGATCCTCCAAAGCGCGAAAATTGGGAAACAGGCCTTGTTCCAACCCCACCAAAAACACCACCGGGAACTCCAGCCCTTTGGAAGCATGCAACGTCATTAGCGAAACTTTCTCAGCTCCCTCCTGAAGGGTGTCCAAATCGGAAGCTAAAGACACATTGCTCAAGAAAGCCTCGAGGCTGGGATCCTCCTGTTCTTCTTCAAATTGGCGGGCGGCATTGTAGAGTTCCATCACGTTGGCGATCCTTTCCTCGGCCTCTTCTGTGCCCTGGGCCTTGAGATCTTCCAGATAGCCGCAATCCCGCAGCAGCCCCTCCAGAAGGGCGGCAGCCGAAACCTGGGCTATCTGTCTGTGCCAATGCTGGATAAGCTGGGCAAACTGGAGAACCGGCTTGGCCGAACGCCCCAGCAGGTTGGTAACAGAGGCCTCGTCGCTGAGGATAGTCCACAGGGGCACATTTAAGGCAGCCGCCGCTTCGCTTAGCTTGTCCAGAGTGGACTTGCCGATGCCCCGCCGCGGCACATTGATAATGCGCAACAGGCTAAAAGAATCGGCAGGGTTGAGCACAACCCGCAAATAGGCCAGCACATCCTTAATCTCTTTGCGATCGTAAAATCGCAGCCCCCCCACCACCGTGTAAGGGATCCCCCACCGCAGCAAAACCTCTTCAAAAGGGCGAGATTGGGCATTGGTGCGGTAGAGAATGGCAAAATCTCCCCAGGAAGAGTTGGGATTTTGGCTGTGTAATCGCCGGATGGTATTGACCACAAACTCGGCCTCGGCCATTTCGTCCTCCGCCTGGTAGCAAACGATGGGATGGCCGGGGGGGCGAGTTGGCCGGAGAATTTTATCGATGCGCTCGGTGTTTTTCTCAATCAGGACGTTAGCCGCCTGCAAAATCGTGGCGGTGGAGCGATAGTTTTCTTCCAATTTGATCAGGGTGCGGGTATCGTCGTCCGGCAGGCCATCGCCAAAGGTCTCTTGAAACTCCAGCAAAATGGTGAAATCGGCCCCCCGAAAGCGATAGATGCTTTGATCTGCATCGCCCACCACAAAGAGGGAGCGATTGGTCCAGTCCCACTCGGAGCGGCGGGTCTCGCCGTTGGTGGCCAGGAGCCGGATCAGCTCGTACTGGGTGCGGTTGGTATCTTGGTATTCGTCCACCAAGATGTGCCGAAAGCGCTGGTGCCAGTAGGCCAAAACCTGCTCATTTTGGCGGAAAAGTTGCACCGGGATCCAAATTAAGTTGTCGAAATCGAGGGCATTATTGGCCGCCAGTTGATCTTCGTAGAGCTCGTAAACCTGAGCCAGGATGCGACCTCGGAAATTGGGCTGGTGGCGCTCCAGATCGGCAGGGGTCCAACCTTGATTTTTGGCATTGCTAATGGCATAGCGCACCGATCTTGGATCGAACTTGCGCTCATCTAAGTTGAGTTGCTTAGTTACAATCTCTTTAACCAGGGATTGGGCGTCCGATTCATCGAAAATCGAGAAGTTGCGAGTCCACTTTCGTCCCTTGGGATCCTGATATTTTTCGATCTCCAGGCGCAGGATCTGGGCAAACAAGCTGTGAAACGTGCCGATCCAAAGGGGTTTGATCCAACGGTGGTAGACCGCCGATTTCAGCCGCGTCGCCTGGGCCGGCTCCAATTGCGCCAAGGGGATCCCGAATTGCTCCTGGGCCTCTTGCTCGGCAAAGAGCTGCTCAATGCGCTCTTTCATCTCACGGGCGGCCTTGTTGGTGAAGGTCACGGCCAAAATTTCTCCTGGATCCACCCGATAGTGGCGAATCAGGTAGGCAATGCGGTGGGTGAGGGCGCGCGTCTTGCCGGAACCTGCCCCCGCCACCACCAGCAGCGGGCCACAAAAGTGTTGCACCGCTTGGCGCTGAGAAGGGTTGAGGGCATCCAGCAAAGAGGCGTGAGTCATGGCCAGCAAACCAGAAACTGCCTTCCATTATGGGCACCAACCCAATGGGGATGAGAAGCCCAGAGGGCATTTTGGAGCACCAAGGATGAAGAT
This sequence comes from Thermostichus sp. OS-CIW-20, assembly GCF_054061455.1. Taxonomy (NCBI): domain Bacteria; kingdom Bacillati; phylum Cyanobacteriota; class Cyanophyceae; order Thermostichales; family Thermostichaceae; genus Thermostichus; species Thermostichus sp. OS-CIW-20. The sequence continues at coordinate 17,042 of NZ_JBSSEF010000031.1, read as the reverse complement.
CGGTTAAGATTTGGCCGGCCCGCTCCAGAGCTCCCCGCCATGAACCGAGTGCTGTCCTGCTGCTGTGCCCCGGCTAACCGCTGCTGGCTTTGCGTTCAAAAGAGACTTGTGGCTTTGGGGTTTGCCACCCTTGCCCTGCTTTCTCAAGGTGCGTTCGATCCCGCCCAAGCTGGCAACTGCCCCAGCAACGGCAACCCCAAAACATCTCTTGACCTCAAGGTGGAAAGCGTTTCTGGGGATCGGCTTGACCTAAGTCGGTATGAGGGCATTCAAGCGCTGATCTTGACCAACAGCCAAACCCGCTCCCAATCGGAGGCCCTCTCCAAAAGTTTGGCCCTCGAGTTTGGGCGAAACCCTCGGCTGCGCCAGATCGTGCTGGTGGATGGCAGGGGGCTGCTGTTGGTGCGAAATTTGGTTTTGCAGGCCATCCGGGAGAGTGTACCGACGGATCCCCGCCTGGTTTCTCCGTTTGTGTATGTCTCGGTCGATTTTGAGGGAGCAACCATCCAGAAGCTGCAAGAAATAGCCGCTGCAGCTTTGCCTGGGATCAATTTTCGCCAACAGGCCGCTTTGCTGCTTTTGGACGGCCAGGGAACTCTTCTGAGCGGATTTGCCGACTTGGAGCAATCCAACCTCAGCATTCGCCGGTGCATTCGCACCCTCATGGGATAGTCCCACTTCCCTTTCACACCGGCAACGCCTCTTTTCTGCTGCTCTGGCCCAAGCCATTAAACTGGTCATACCGGTCATGTTGAAGCTTGAAGTCAACCGGTCGAACGACGGCTCTCTGTTCGCGGGATCCCATGCGCCGCCAGCTCAAAATCTTGAACCAAATCCTCGATTACAAGCTTGCCAACTTGCGGCTGTTTGGCCGAGCCGAGCTGAAGGGGCCTGTTCTCAACGTGCTGCTGGAACGGCTGCCGGGCGATGTGGTGGATACCCTGCAGGTGATGGAGGTGGTGCGCAGTGCGGTGGAAGCCTCTCTGCTGCAAGGGTTGCGCAAGGTCAACGTTTACCTTTGGTGCCGCGGACAAACTGAAGAAGCGCCGGAGTGGAGCGAAAGCTTTGCTGTAGAGCCATTGGTCTTGGCCCACCCCAAGGAGCTCCGAAGCCTTGCTTTCAACTATCGACAAGACTATCCCGGCATGCGGGTGCTGTTTTTCTGCCTGGGCCTTTGTCTGGGCGGCTTTTACCTGTTGGGGGGCTGGGAGCAGACAGGTTGGATCGATTGGATCCCCGTAGGACTGGCCTTCGCCTTGGGGGTGATCTTCCCCTGGCTCAAACGCTCCCTCAGCCAGTTTGTACACCCTCTATTTCTCCGCCTTGGCCTGGGCTTGGGCTTGGTCTTATTGGGCCTGGCAGTGGCGCTGATCTGGCGGCAGGGCTGGAGCGTTGCCTATGGGATCCTCGGCCTCCTGGCCATCCTCCTGTTGGGTCTGGGAGCCTAGTTCTCAACCGGCAGTGGTGCCGCTGAAGACGTGTAGGGCAGGGCCGGTCATCCACACGTGCTGTGTGCTCGGATCCCAGCGAATTTCCAGATTTCCTCCCGGCAGTTCTACTGTAGCTTGCGATTCTGCGCGCTCCTCCAAAACAGCAGCCACCAAAACAGCACAGGCACCCGTCCCACAAGCCAGCGTTGCCCCTGCTCCCCGCTCCCAAACCCGTAGGCGCAGACGAGTCGGGCTGAGCACCTGCACAAATTCGGTGTTGGTGCGCTCGGGAAAAGCCGGGTGATGCTCAAACAGGGGGCCCACCCTTTCCAAGTCCAGCTCTTCCAGGGATCCCCCTTCTTCCAAAAAGACCACACAGTGGGGGTTGCCCATGCTCACCGCCGTCACCGCCCACTCCCGCCCGCTTACCTGCAGGGGCTGCCGCACCACCTTTTCCTCTGGTTTGGCCAGCGTGGTGGGGATCTGCCCGGCCAAGAGGCGAGGGATCCCCATGTCCACTGTTACCAAGCCATCGGGCCGCACCTGCGGCACGATCCGCCCCGCCAAGGTGTGGATCTGGTAGGCGCCGTCCTGGCCAGGGATCCCCAGATCCTGCAAAAAGCGGGCCAAACAGCGGATGCCGTTGCCGCACATCTCCGCCTCCGAGCCGTCGCTGTTGAACAGGCGCATGCTGAAGTCGGCCCCCTCCTGCCCCGGCAGCAGAAAGACAACCCCATCGGCCCCCACGCCAAAGCGGCGGTTGCAGAGGGCAACGGCTTCCTCAGGCGTCAGACAGGGCTGCGGCTGGTGGCGGTTGTCCACCAAGATAAAGTCGTTCCCCAGCCCCTGGTATTTGTGGAAGGAGAGACGGGAGGGCAACCGAACAGGCATGCAGCGGAACCGCACAACAACCGGCTTCAATCCTCGTGCATCTCGTAGGGATCCTGCAAGTTTTTGGAAGGGGGGCCAAAGGCGGTGTAGATGGCAAAGGCGGTGATGCAGATGGTTATTGCCGCAATGGCCACAACCAGCGAAAGGGTGGATTCCATGGTTAGCTCTTCAGTTCTGAGAGAATCTCCCTACATATTACACAAGTTTACAATTCATTGCCGGCGGCAAAGGGGAGTGACCAGATTCTGTTAGCGTGATTTTAAAAGGAGGTTGTCTGGCTGGGATCTGCCGCCGTGCTGACCTCCAAGTTGGCAAACCTGTCCTCTCTTTGACCTATCGCGAGAACCTATGGCAATTCGTACCAAACTGGGCGATCTGCTGCGTCCTCTCAACTCGGAATACGGCAAGGTGGCCCCTGGCTGGGGCACCACGCCTTTGATGGCGGTCTTTATGGTGCTGTTCGGCATCTTCTTGCTGATCATCCTGCAGATCTACAACAAGTCGCTGCTCCTGGAAGACATCAACGTCTCCTGGGAGAGCCTCAGCTTCTAGGGCTCCTGGCTGCCGCGGGCTGTCTAGGTGGTGTACTCGGCGTTGATGCGCACGTAGTCGTAGCTGAGGTCACAGCCCCAGGCAACGCCCTGGCCAGATCCCTGGTGGAGGTCTACCGTAAAGGTTACGGGATCCCCTCTCTTTAGGTACTCAGAGGCCGCCTGGCGATCAAAAGCCAGAGGCATTCCCCCCTGCAGCAGCAGAAAATCTCCCAGGCGAACCTCCAAGCGACGGCTGTCAAAGGGGATCCCAGCCCGTCCGGCGGCGGCGGCCACCCGGCCCCAGTTGGGATCGTTGCCAAAAACTGCCGCCTTCACCAGGGGAGAGCTGGCAATGACACGGGCTATCTGCCGAGCTGACCTGTCGTCGGGGGCGCCCTGCACCCGGATCTGCAACAACTTGGTGGCTCCCTCGCCGTCGCGGGCGATGGCCTTAGCCAGGTGAATGCAAACCTGGACAACCATCTCGGCGAGGGCTTGGGCAGCTCTCGTGCCAGCTTGCAGGGTGGGAATCCCACTTTGGCCGTTGGCCAGAGCCAGCACCATGTCGTTGGTGCTGGTATCCCCGTCCACGGTGATTTGGTTAAAGCTGAGGTCAACCGCCTCTTTGAGGATCTGCTGCCAGAGGGGAGGATCCACGGCTGCATCGCAGGTTAGGAAAGCTAACATCGTCGCCAAGTTGGGGTGGATCATACCGGATCCCTTGGCGATGCCTCCCAGCCTGACGGTGTAGCCGTCGATCTCGGCCTCCAGGGCTGTACTCTTGGTCACCAGGTCGGTGGTGAGGATGGCGCGGGCGGCGCTCTCTCCTCCTGTCGGCGAGAGGCTGTCGATCAGGCGGGGCAGGGCCGCCTCGATTTTGGCCATTTCCAATTGCCGCCCGATCACCCCTGTCGAGGCAGTGAGCACCTGTTGGGCCGGGATCCCCAGCCGTTCTCCTACCCAGAGGGCCAGTTGGGCGTTGTTGCGCTCCCCCTCTTCTCCTGTACAGGCGTTGGCTTGGCCGGCATTGCAGAGAATGGCCCGCACCGGCTGCCCTTGGGCGAGGATCCCTTGGTTGTAGGTAACACAGGCGGCCTTGACCTGGTTGCTGGTGAAAACGCCAGCCCCCACCGCCTCGCAGTCGGAAACAATTAGGGCGAGATCGGCAGCGCCGGAGGGCTTGAGGCCAGCAGCCACGCCAGCAGCGCGGAACCCTCGCGGGGCGGTAACGGCGCCTGCAACCCGTTTAAATTGGGATCCCATAGATTCTGGGGCCAGGGGGTGATCGGCACTATCATACCGGCTTGGCGCTCAGATCGGGGTTGAGGGCCAGGGTTGGCAACTGGCAAGTTTTGCCCGAGAAACTCTCTGGAAACCAGGTCGGGGGGTGTAGCTGTGCCTACCGCAGCAGAGGCGACAGATAGTGTTGTTTTAATGGTAATGTGCGCCCTTCTCTTTCTGGATTGGGAAGGGATCCCTTTGCCCTCTGCTCTAGGAACCGCGAGCCATGCCCGCCCCTGTCATTACCCTTAACCATGTCAGCAAGGTCTATGCCAATGGCACGGTGGCTTTGCAAGACATGAACATGGCCATCCAGGAGGGGCAGTTCGTCAGCTTGGTGGGGCCCTCTGGCTGTGGGAAAAGCACGGTGCTGCGGCTGATCGCAGGGTTAGGTGACCTAACCACCGGCTCTATCGAGTGGGGGCAAAACACCTCCCAAGGGAAGCCCAAATTGGCCTTTGTGTTTCAGGAGCCGGCCCTCATGCCCTGGGCAACGGTGATGGACAATGTGCGCCTGCCCCTGAAGTTGGCCGGTGAGCCTCGGCCAAAAGCCGATCGAGAGGTTTTGGAAGCCCTCCACCTGGTGGGCTTGCGGGGGTTTGAGCGCCATTTTCCCCGCGAGCTGTCCGGCGGTATGCGCATGCGGGCTTCCATTGCCCGCGCCTTGGTAACCAAGCCGCAGGTGTTGCTGATGGACGAGCCTTTTGGTGCTTTGGATGAGATCACCCGCAGCAAGCTGAACGGCGAACTGCTGGAGTTGTGGCAGGAGAAGCGCTGGACGGTGATTTTTGTTACCCACAACATTTACGAGGCCGTCTATCTGTCCAACCGCGTGGTGGTGATGGCAGCCCGCCCAGGGCGGGTGGTGGCGGATATCCCCATTGAGGCGCCCTACCCCCGCTCGGAAGAGTTTCGCACCTCGCCCCTTTACAACGACTATTGCCGGGAGGTCGCGACCCGTTTGCGGGAGGCCATGCACGACACGGAGCGGGATCCCTGCCTGCGCCCCCTCTCCGCCGGACGGCTGGGCTGACGGGATCCCCCTTTGGCAGCATTCCCGGTGTTAGAGCCCCTTGATTCCCCCTACCCTATGCTGAGTCCTTTCAGTTTCCTTCTCGATTGGCTGTCTCGCTGGCTGGGATCCCTGCTTGGCGCGCCAGAGCGCCCCTTTGGGCTCTGGCTGGATGGGGAGCTGCCTCGGCTGAGCAGCGCGGTGGAAGAACAACTCAGGCCCCAACCCACCGATGCGGCTAAGGTACCTGGCTCTGCGCCGCCGACCTCTGGGCAAGGGTTGGATCTGCGCAAGTGGTTCAACCTGGACGTGATTGCCCCTGGGATCGTCGGGATCCTTTTTCTGGTGGGCTGGGAAGTGGCCGTGCGGCTGACGGGGGTGCCTCCCTATCTATTGCCGGGGCCGATTTTGGTGGCGCAAACCCTGGTGCGGGAGTGGGGATCCCTTTTCCCTTCCCTTTTGATCACCCTACAAATTACGGTGGTGGCGTTCCTTTTGGCCACAGTCTCGGGGCTTTTGCTGGCGATTTTGTTTGCCCAGAGCAAATGGATTGAGCGCAGCCTCTTTCCCTATGCGGTGATTTTGCAAACAACACCCATCGTTTCCATCGCGCCGTTGATCATCATCTGGCTGCGCAACAACACCTTTGCTGCGATGGTGGTTTGCGCTTGGATTGTCGCCTTTTTCCCCATTATCTCCAACACCACCCTGGGATTAAACAGTGTCGATCACAACCTGCTCAACCTGTTTCAACTGTACAAGGCCAATCGCTGGCAAACCTTGATCTACTTGCGTCTGCCCAGTGCCCTGCCCTACTTCCTGGGAGGTCTGCGCATTAGCGGCGGCCTTTCTTTGATCGGGGCCGTGGTGGCGGAGTTTGTCGCCGGCACCGGTGGGCAACGGGCCGGGATCGCCTACCAAATCTTGATCTCCAGCTTTAATTTGCAGGTGCCTCGCATGTTTGCCGCCTTGGTGCTGGTTACCGGCCTAGGGATCCTGATCTTTGTGGCCTTGAGCGCTTTGTCGGACAAGATACTGGGCAGGTGGCACGAGAGCGCTGTGCGCCGCGAGAACTAATTTTTGCCATAGAGCCGGCAGAAGCGGTTTCGCAAAAGGCAAGAACTGGGAATTCCCGGCAACAAAAAGGCTCAGGTTGCAGCCCTGAGCCCATCTTGACCTGTTATTGGCAGATGCCAGGAACCAGACTCGAACTGGTGACACGAGGATTTTCAGTCCTCTGCTCTACCAACTGAGCTATCCCGGCTCTGGGACTATCATTTTAGAATGCCAAGAGGGCTTTTGGCAACAGGTGGCAACCCTCGCTTTAGCCAATTAGCTTTTCCAGGGCATCCATCTGGGGGATGCAGAGGATGTCCCGCTGCCGATCCCGGCGGATCAGCTCCTCCTGCTCCAGCTTAGACAAGACACGGGTAACCGTTTCCCGGGCCAGGCCACTCAAGCTGCTCAGCTCCCGGTGGGGCAAATTGGGAATTTCTACCCCCTTGCAACCGACCCGCCCGCGGGACTCCGCCAAGAAGAGCAGGATATCGGCGACGCGAGCGACGCTGCTGGCCTCCCGCAATTGCAGGCGACGGTTGATCTGCCGTAAACGTCGCGACAAGAGCTGGGCAAGGCGGATGGCAACCTGCGCATCGGCAGCCAAAAGGGCCAGAAAGTTCTGGGCCGACAGAGAGCAGACCTTGGTGGCTGTCAGGGCAATCACATCGCTGGAACGGGGCGCCTCGTCCAAGGCGGCCATTTCCCCGAAGATCTCCCCTGGGCCAAGAATGGTGAGGGTAACCTCCCGGCCCTCCAGATCGTGAGTGCGAATCTTGACCCAACCCTCCAGGATGAAATAGACGGCGTTGCCCCAGTCGTTCTGTAGCAGGATGGCCTGGTTAACAGGGTGGGAGCGCAGCAACATCTGGCGGGCCAGCGGCTCGAGCACCTCAGGGGAAAAGCCTTCAAACAGAAACATCAGGCGTAAATCTTCAGCCGTTACCTCGCTCACTGGGGTCTCCTCCTGCACCGCCTCGATTCTTGCCCAACTCTCTTCCCAGAGAAAAACTCTTCACCTGACCGCCGCCTGAGATCAGCAGGGGCTGCGGTCAGCCTCTAACCCGGAAACGGCAGCATGCGCTTTGCCGGTAACCTTGGTCAGTTGGAGTCGAGACCTAGATCTGCTGCAGTTGCGCTTGCCAATCTTGGCTGGTATCCAAAACCTGCAGCAAGCGCCGCTCCCCCTCGGAAAAATCCTGCCACTGCGCCTGCTGCTGGGCAAGGAGATCGGCGGTGGCATCGGCAATGTCGGCGAGGTTCAGCGGCTCACCCAGGCTCGAAGCAGGGAGCGTTCGCCGTTGCAGCCGCTCGCGGAGGACAGGTTCAGGGGCGTGGCAGTAGAGGATGCACAACGGGATCCGGCACCGTTGGGCTTGTTCAATTGCCATGCCCCGCAGCGCTTGCCGGTCAAACTTGGCGTCCAGAATCACGCTGTAACCTTCCCGGGCCAACTCCACTCCCAATTGCACCAGGCGGCGATAAGTCCTGTCGGTCATCTCGGGCGTATACACCTCTGGCCCCCCTCGCTGCCGCAGAGGGATCCCAGCCAAATGCTTGCGCACGGCGTCGGAGCGGATGTGGATGGCCCCTCGCTGTCGGGCCAGGTGGCGGGCCACCGTGCTTTTGCCCGCTCCCGACAGGCCGGCCATCAGAAACAACTGCCCCTGTTTGGGCAGCGTGTATTCCCAGGCCAGTCGGTAGTAGCGGGCGGCAGTGTGGAAGGCATTGGCTTTGGCAGCTTCCGAGGCGGCAGGATCGTCTAGCAAAAAAGAGGTGACCTTGGCCCGCACGTAGGCCTGGCGATTGAGGTAAATGGGCAAGATCTTGAGTCCTTCCCAATCGCCTGTCTCTTCCAGATAGCTGTTCAAATAGGCGTTGCCCAGATCGGGGCGATGGCGGGCATCCAGATCCATCACTGCATAGGATACGTCGTACATCGTATCCACAAAGCGGAAGGCCTCGTTGAACTCAATGCAATCAAACAGCAAGATCTGGCCTTCCCACCAACAGAGGTTGCCAAGATGCAGATCCCCGTGGCCTTCGCGGATGCGGTCTTGCTCAATTCTCTGGTAAAACAGCTCCTGTCGCTCGGCAAAAAAGCGATCCGTGTAGGCTTGGGTCTCCCGATATTGATCTGCCGTCTGAGGGCCGCCAATGTAGCGCTGGGTTTGGGCGTAATTCTCGTCGAAAGCCTGCCGCACCTGCTCTGGCCGGCCAAAGCTGCGGATGTAGTCGTTGGTCTCCGCCTGGGCGTGAAAGGCCGCCACCACCCGTCCTAGCTCCTCCATTAAGAGTGGCGTCAGCTCCCCCCGCTCGAGGAGGTTGCTAAAGAGTTGCTCTTGAGGAAACTGCCGCATTTTGAGGGTGTACTCCACGGGCTCGCCACTGCCGTCAAGCTGAAACCGGCCCTCGGCTTGCACAATGGGCAACACCTGTAGATAAAGCCCTGGCGCTCCGCGCTGGTTCAGGCGCAGCTCTTCTTGACAAAAGTAGCGTCGCCGCTCCAGGGTGGTGAAATTCAAAAAGCCAAAATCCAGAGGCTTCTTCACCTTATAGGCGTAGTTCCCTGTCAAGAAAATGTAGGAAATGTGGGTTTGGACGAGCTGAATCGGCTCCCGCACCGGATGGGGGTAAAACCCCGGATCCAACATCGCTTGGATTAGCGGCGGCAGGTGGGCATCGGCCATAAAGATGGAGACGGAAAAGTCAGGGATCCCCATTTTCCTCCAAATTGCCCTCAGCTTAGTCTCCCAAGGGCAGGGCGGCCGCTTGCGGTGAAAGACGGATAATGCTGATCCCCTGTTTAACCAAAGTATCTTGAGCGGCAGCAGAGAGGGCGTAGGGCCAGACCAGATACTTAGTGTTGATGTAGTCTCGCCCCCGCTTGGCCAGGCTCACCTGTTCAGAGAGCATGCGCACCTCCGGCCCGCGGGTGATGATGGCCTCGGCGCGGCGGATGCGCTGCATCAGTTGGCTGAACAGCTCTTGGGGCTGCTGCACGAAGACCACAATGGCCAAGTCACAGGGGTTGTAGTAGTTGCCACTGCCGCAGAGGAGCAGGGCCTCGCTGGCGAGAACAAGGGTCTCCTGGTCTCCCAGAGCCACCACCGGGTAGAGAAAGGTGCGCACGTCCTCCGGCTGCCAGTGATTGAAGGAGTAGCTGTCCACCTCTCCCCGCACCCAAGAGGAGATGGCCGGAAAAACCGCCTCGCTCAGCAGCCGATAGGCCGTCTGCGGTCGCCCTAGCCAGCAGAGGGCATTCTCGTAGAAGCTCTCGTTCTCCAACAGGTGAGGGGTGAGGGGAGCGGCCATAGACTCGGATCTGGGCAGGGCCTCCTCCAGCATGCCTAGTCGGAGATGGTTAAGGCAATTTTGCCCAAAACGGATCCCTGTTCCAGCAGCCGGTGAGCGGCAGCCGCTTCGGCCAGGGGAAAGGTGTGGCTGAGCCGGATGCGCAGTTGGCCCTGGTCGATGAGGCGGGCGCACTGCCGGAGGATCTCCGCCTGGTTTTGCCGAGCAACGATGAGGTTCTTCAGCATAGGGGTGAGCATCAGCTCAAAGCTCACTCGCAAGTTGCGGTCGCGGGCCACCCGCCAATCGGTCTCTGGAGCTGGCGCCAGCAGGGTCACGAGATCGCCGTACACGCGCACGGCAGGGAAGGTCTGCTCCAGCACTGGGCCGCCAAGGGTATCGAGAGCAAGATCCACTCCCTCCTCCTCCGTCCAATCCAGAACGGCCCGCACAAAGTCGGTCTGGCGATAGAAGATGGGCAAGCTGGCCCCCAGCAAACGGACAAACTCGGCCTTTTCCGGCGTGCTCACGGTGGTAGCCACTTGGCATCCCCGCAGACGGGCCAGTTGGACGGCCACATGGCCAACACCCCCTGCCCCGGCGTGGATGAGCACCTTTTGGCCGGCCTGCAGCCGTCCCCGGTCGTAGAGGGCTTCCCAGGCGGTGATCAGCACCAGGGGAGCGGCGGCAGCCTCGGCAAAGCTGAGGGTTCTGGGCTTGGGAGCGACGAAGCGCTCATCGACCACGATTAGCTCGGCGTAGTTCCCCGCCTCTCTGCCCAGGCCGCCGTGGCAGAAGTAAACTTCGTCCCCAACCCGAAACTGCCTGACCCCAGATCCCACGGCTTCTACAACGCCGGCGCCATCGCATCCCAAAATGGCCGGCATCTCCTCGGGGTAGAAGGTGCCTCGCCGCCGCAGCTTGGTGTCGATGGGGTTGACGCCGGCGGCCTTGAGGCGGACACGCAGCTCCCGCTCGCCGCGAATCTGCGGGTCGGGCACCTCCTGCAGTTGCAAAACCTCCGGCCCACCCGGCACGCTCATGAGGATGGCTTTCATCTTCTCAAGTGTTCAGGCTCGGTTTGCTCGACTTGCTGCCCCGCGATTGCCGCCGCGCTCCTGAGGATACACCGGCAAGGGGGTCTCTGAACAATGGTTAGTAGCATAAGCCAAGAGAACCGCTCCAGGGATCCCTTGCCCTAAACTAAGCTTCGGAGTTGTGGAGGCAAGCGGTAGCCCATGCCCGCAGGTGGTTCTGGCTCTCTCGGCGGCAAGGCACGGTCAAAAGCAACTAGAGCTGGCCTGGGATCGCGCTCCTGGCTCGGCTGGGGTAACCCAGCCTATTGGGATGCTGCTGGGCTGATGCTCCTGGGGAGCCTGCTCATCGTCTACCGCTGGCGGGGCACCCTGCTGCTGTTGATTAACCCCGCCTATGTAAACGTGGCTCTGCTGGCCGGCCTGTGCCTGCTGGGCCTGGGGATTGGCCGGTGGCGGGGGGCCAAAGTCGCGCCCTCGGAAAGCCATGTCTCCCTGTTGGGGTCGCGCCTGGGGGCGGCGCTCTTGATCCTGACGGCGCTGCTGGGGTTTTGGGTCGAGCCCCGTCCCCTCTCCAGCCAGACGGCCCTCAACCGGGGGGTATCTCCCTATTTGGGTGCCTCTCGCAGCCAGCCGCAGGCTTTTCGTCCCAAGATTGATCCACGCCAGCGCACCCTGCTGGACTGGGTGCGCACCCTGGATGTCTACCCGGATCCCTATACCTATGAAGGCCAGCCGGTGCAGGTGCAGGGGTTCGTCGTTCCTGACGAGCAACCTGACCACTTTGTCATCGCTCGCTTTTTGGTGAGTTGCTGCGCTGCCGATGCCTACCCGGTCGGCTTGCCGGTGCGCTGGCCCCGCTCGGAGGAACTGGCTCCGGACAGTTGGCTGCGTCTGGAAGGGCGGATGGCCGTGGAGCAACGGGATGGCCAGCCTCAGTTGGTGATCCTGGCCGATCAGGTGGAGCCAATACCGGTGCCGGCCAATCCCTACGCCGACGAGTAGGTTAGATGTCGGTTTCGCTGAGTTTAGCGCTCATGTAATCGAAGGGCTCGGCCACAAAGCTGTAATCCTCGTCGGAGCCGAGCAGCTCCAGGGTGCGCTGCTTCATGTTCTGGATCCCGATCACTGTCGGGGCAATCGGCACCCCCAGGGAGTTGTAGGTTTCCCGCAGACCAGCCAGGACGCGCTCGTCCAAGATGCTGGTATCAGCGGCCACCAGGGCGTAGGAAGCGTAGCGCAGGAAGTAGTCCATATCCCGCAAACAGGTGGCGTAGCGGCGGGTGGTATAGGCGTTGCCGCCCGGACGGATTAGATCCGGCACCTGGGCAAACATGGCCGCAGCAGCCGTCTTGACAATGTCCACCGAGTTGAGGTTAATCACCTGCACGGCCTGGATGCGCCGCAGACCCGAATCGTAAAAGGCCTTGAGCGCGTCCATGGCATTCCGATCCAAGTAGCGGCCGGCCAGGTCATAGGTTTTGATCAGTGTGGTTACGGCATCCCGCATATCCCCAACTCCCTTCCTGTAACTCTATGTAAAAGTAGCTTGAGATGAGAATTTTGCCGGCAACGTCCAAAGGCCAACCTTGGAAAATCGAGCCAGAGCCCAACACCGGCAGCGCTCCGAGCTCCCCGCTTGCCCCCAGAAGTTTAGCATGCGGGGGGTTTTTTCCCGCCTTCTCCTCAGCCAATGGCAGATGTTGTTACGAAAATGTAACTTTTCTGCAACGCTCTAGGGATCCGGCAGCAACACCCGCAGCGGCTTGAGCTGACCTGCTTGGCTGTGCCCCAAGCCCAAAAATTCTCCCTCTCCGCTCATGACCCGCAGGGTCTCGGCAGTGGCCTGAGCCGGATCCAGAGGAATGGCCTGACCTTGTCGCCAGCGCTGCGCCTCAGCCGGAGATAAGAATACTGAGTTCCAACTGCGAAATCCCCACTCAATCGGCAACAGGGCAGCAGCGGGATCGGCGGATCCCTGCCACTGCTCCAGGGGCAGGCTCTCTTCGCTGCGAAAAGGGCCACTTTGCAGCCGTCGCAGGCGGCTCATCAAGCCTCCGCAGCCCAATTTCTCCCCCACGTCGCGGGCGAGGGCGCGGATGTAGGTGCCGGGGCCACAGGCGATCTCCAGATCCACTTCCGGGAACTCGCCAGAGCGCCAGCCCAAGATCTGCAGGTGTCGAATCACTACTCTCCGCGGCTCCAGCCCCAGTTTTGCCGCCTCTGCCCCGGCCCGGGCCAGCTCGTAGAGCTTTTTCCCCTGCCGCTTGATGGCGCTGTAAAGAGGCGGCACCTGCCAGATCTCGCCGACAAACTCCCGCAGACATTCCTCCACCTGCTCGCGGCTCAGCTCCGGACAAGGGGATCCCACCTGGATCTGCCCCTCGGCATCGTCGGTGTCGCTGCGCTGCCCAAAGCGAAAGGTGGCCCGATAGACCTTGTCCCCCGACAAAAACGCCAAAAAGCGCGTCGCCCGCCCCACGGCAATGGGCAGAACTCCCGTTGCCGCCGGATCCAAAGTGCCGCCATGCCCCACCTGGCGGGTGCGCAAGACCCGCCGCACCACCGCCACACAGTCGTGGGAGGTGAGCCCGGCCGGCTTATCCAGGTTGAGAAAGCCCTCCAGGGATCCCATGCTGCCCATCACCCATCAATCATTGATCAGTAATTAAGATTTGTAACCGAACTGCCGCAGCGCTTAACATAGGGTTGATTTCTGTCTGCGAGTTGGAAGCACCTATGGCGCAATCTGGCCTGTTTCCTCAGCCTATCTGGCAACGCCTGTTGATGATCGCCCCTTTTTTCCTGTGGGGCTCGGCGATGGTGGCCATGCGAGATGCCCTCTCCGAGACCACTCCTCTCTTCATGGCCATTCTGCGGCTGTTGCCAGCCGGGATCCTGGTTTTAGCCTTTCGGCTTTGGCAAGGGCGGGCCTCTGCGGCCTCTCAGCCCTGGCATCCCCAGGGGCTGCGGGGGTGGCTGTGGGTCTTGGCCTTTGCCCTGGTGGACGGCACCTGTTTTCAGGGATTTTTGGCGCAAGGGTTGAGAGAGACCGGCGCCGGGCTGGGATCCGTGCTGATCGACTCGCAGCCGCTGGCGGTGGCCCTGATGGCCACCTGGTTTTACCGGGAGCGGATGGGATCCCTGGGCTGGCTGAGTCTGGGGCTGGGCGTGGTCGGTATCAGCCTTATCGGCCTCGGCGGGGAAGGATCCCTGCAGGTGGGGGCCGGCGTGGTCTGGATGTTGCTGGCTTCCCTGTCGATGGCCATTGGCACCGTGATGATGCCGAAGGTGGCGGAGGTGGCGGATCCGGTGTTGGCGACAGGCTGGCACATGGTATTGGGCAGCCTGCCCTTGATCCTGCTCTCGGCGCTAACAGAAAGCGAGCAATGGCAGCACCTGAGCGGCGCCCACTGGCTGGGCCTGCTCTACGCTTCGGTGATGGGGAGCGCCGTGGCCTACGCCCTCTTCTTCTACTTCGCCTCTCAGGAAAATCTCACCGAATTCAGCTCCCTCACGTTTCTCACCCCCATCTTTGCCCTCCTCTTCGGCAGTACCTTCCTGGGCGAGACCCTGACGCCGGTGCAATGGGTGGGAGTGGGCATTACCCTGGTCTGCGTGTATGTCATCAACCACCGGCAGGAGTGGCAGGAGCGCCTGCGCCTGGCCTGGCCAGGGATCCTCTCGGAGCTGGGCCTGGAGTTCAGCACCGTCGAGATCCGCGATGGCCGACCCGACTAAGGGAGCCTTCTCCTAGGGGGGCAGAAACCCCATGGCATCCCGCGCTTTTTGGAGGGTTTGCTCGGCCACGGCACGGGCCTTGGCGGCATTTTCCCGCATCAGCCCGTGGAGGTAGTCGGGGTCACTCGAGAGCTCCCGGTAGCGCTTTTGAATGGGCTCCAGGGTGGCGATAATGCTGTCGGCGAGGAGGGGCTTGAACTGTCCCCATCCCATCTCGGCGCACTCAGCCGCCACCTCCTCCTTGCTTTTGCCGGAGGTGAGCATGTAGATCGTCAGCAAATTGTGGGCCTCCGGGCGTGCCGGGTCGTCGAAGGCAATGCCCCGAATCGAGTCGGTCTTGCATTTTTGGATCTTCTTGCGGATCGTGTCGGGGTCGTCTAGCAAGTGAATGCGGCTGAAATCCGAGGGATCCGACTTAGACATTTTGCGGGTGCCATCGGTCAAGCTCATGATCCGCGCCCCCTGCGGGCGAATCAGCGCCTCTGGGATCACAAACACCTCCCCAAAGCGGTCGTTAAAGCGGCGGGCAATGTCCCGACACAGCTCGATGTGCTGCCGCTGATCCTCCCCTACCGGCACATACTTGGGCTGGTAGAGGAGAATATCCGCTGCCTGCAAAATCGGGTAGCTGAACAGGCCAACACTCGTTTCCTCTCCCTGCTTCTCTTTTTTTTCCTTGTACTGGATCATGCGCTCCGCCCAGTTCATAGGGGTGATGGTGGTGAACAGCCAGGCCAGCTCCGTGTGGGCGGGCACGTGGGACTGCACAAACAGCACACAGTGCTCCAGGCTGAGGCCACAGGCCAGGTAGAGAGCAAACAAAGAACGGGTGCGCTCCCTCAGCAGCTTGGGATCCTGGGGCACAGTAATGGCATGTTGATCCACAATGCAGAAGAAGTTCTCGTAGCGCTCCTGCTCGGCCACCCAGTTTTTAATGGCCCCCAAGTAATTGCCCAGGTGCAACTCGCCGGAGGGCTGGATTCCAGAAAGCGTGCGCGGCTTGGCCATAGGAAAAGCGATCTCAAACGCCAACAAGAGGGAGGACGAGAACCAAGAAAGTCTTTGTTCAGGATATCAAGAGAGCCGCAACCCGTTGGTTTATGAGGGAAGAAAGACAGCAACCCGAAACCATGGCAGACCCGGAGCCAGAACTGCTGCGTGCTGCCAACCACTACGTGCTGCTGATCCCGGGCCTGCCAGAGCAATTTCTCACCCCCGAGGAATTGCAGGAGTTCCTTGTGCGGCTGTTGCAGGAGCACCCCCATCTGGTGGATGCAGATCTGGCCCGCTATCCCACCCCTCAAGCCCAGGCGCAACGGCTCATCGACACGGCCTGTGAGGTGGAGGTCTCCCCTGGCGAAACCGTGCAGTGGCATCCTGTACGCCTGCGCAAGCGCCCCTCAGCTTCTTCTCGCCCCGGCCAGCATCCGGCTTGAGGCCACGCACGGGATCCCATAGGCATGCTACAACCCAAAGAAGAGATACCCTGTCCTGCGCTCTAAGGGGGTCAATCATGCCGCGCAGCATGAAGAACGACAACTTCATCGACAAAACCTTCACCGTCATGGCTGACCTGATCCTGAAGCTGATGCCGGGGGTGAGTCCTGAGCAGAAGAAGGCCTTTGCCTACTACCGGGACGGCATGGCGGCCCAGAGCGAGGGAGAATATGCCGAGGCTCTAGAAAACTACCGAGAAGCCCTGGCCCTGGAGCAAGACGACGAAGACCGCAGCTACATCCTCTACAACATGGGCCTGATCTACCAGAGCAATGGCGAACTGGACAAAGCCCTGGAGTACTACCACCAGGCCCTGGAGCTGAACCCCCGCCTCTGTTCTGCCCTAAACAACATTGCCGTCTTGCTGCACCACAAGGGCGAGCAGAGCCTGCAGGCCGGGGATGAGGAGACGGCAGAGGCCCTGTTCGATGAGGCGGCTCAATACTGGATCCGCGCCATTCGCATTGCCCCCAACAACTACATCGAGGCGCAAAACTGGCTCAAGACCACGGGACGCGCCAACCTGGAGCTGTATTGAGTCTTCCCCCAAGTACCCCAGTTCAGCTAGATTGACCAGAAGTCAAACCTGCTGGCGGAAAGGAAGGATGCTGACACGAGAAGAGGTGCAACATGTTGCCCACCTGGCGCGGCTGGAGCTTACGGAAGAAGAGGAAATCCAGTTTACCGAGCAACTGGCCGATATCTTGGCCTACGTGGAGCAACTGAAAGAACTGGATACGGAAGGGGTAGAGCCCACCTTTCATGTGCTGGATGCGGAGCTGCCCACTCGCCCCGACCAAGTGGAGCCCTACCCCAATATCGAAGGGATCCTGGCCAACGCTCCCGACCGCGCTGACATGTTCTTCAAGGTGCCCCGCATCCTAGAAGGGGAAGATTAGCCCAACTGGCAAGCCCTGCAGCTATGAGCTACAGCAGCTTTTGCTCTTTGGGGGGGGGAGGAGGCACATCCAGGGCCGGGTTGCACTCGAAGAAGCCCAACGGCTTGAGCAGAAAGCCGATGTAGCTAACCGGCATCACCGGCCAGTCTTCGGTGCGGGGGAAATGGTTGCAGCCAAAGCTGTACCAGAGCACCAGGCGGGTATTCTCAAGCGAGCGGTTGGCTTGCGTCCATCAGAACCTCTGGGGTACTCCCGCCACAGCGCAGCTTGGCGGGCTGGAGGATAGGCGGTGAGACGAAGGGGTTCAATGCCCCTGAGTCTCACAATCTGGGCGTTGCCTGCTGCTCGACATACTTCTTCAACTCCTCAACGGT
>NZ_JBSSEF010000030.1:0-35482 GCF_054061455.1 Thermostichus sp. OS-CIW-20 | reverse complement strand
GTCAGCGTCGCGTAGCGACAACGGAAACGGACAGAATGCTATCGCTTCACCGCTGAGCAGTAATGCTCAGCAGTGTTCAGCGTAAATGTATCAGTGTCAACAGTCGCTCCACTAGGTAAAACCAGTAGGGTTGCCTCCCCTGCTTGCCCCGGCCGACCCACTCATAGAAGCCATCTGCCGGGATCAGGAGGCGGCGGCGGCAAAAGGCCTGGCGGAAAGAGGGTTTTTCGGCCACCGTCTCGGCGCGGGCATTGATCCACCCAGCCTGGGGAGCTTGGCTCCACCTGGGGATCAAGCCCCAGCGGAAATGGACTGCCTGACGCTGCAGGGATCCCGCCACCACCGCCAGCACCGGCTGAGAAGGGGCGATGTTGTCGCGGGGCTGGAGCGCCCCAACTGCCCCCCTCTCGATTGGAAAATGCTGCTGCAGCCGTTCGGGGGCAACTGCCAGGCTAAACCGTCCGCACATCTGGGATCCCTCAGACCTTGGTGGAAATGCCCAGCAACTGCAGGATCCCCCGCAGCGGGATCTCCACCCACTCGGGGCGGTGGTTGAGCTCGTAGCCCAGCTCGTAGATGGCCTTCTCCAGCAGGTAGGCCTCGAGCAGCACTTCCAGCTCCTGCGGGCTGCGGGGCAGAAAAGCCCCTTGAGAAGCCACCTGCAGATATTCGGCCAAGAAGGCGGCGCAGACCCAGCGGTGCCAAAACTGGGCCCAGCGCATCATGTCAGGGCACTTGTCCCCGCAAACCAGCCCGCTTTCCAATTGCTGGCGCAAGCCGGTGTGGACGGCGTAGTGGAAAGAGCGCAGCATTCCCGCCACATCCCGCAGGGGGCAGCGTTTGAGGCGGCGCTCTCCTAGCGACCGGGCCGGCTCCCCTTCAAAGTCGATGATGACAAAGTCCTTGCCGGTAAACAGCACCTGGCCCAGGTGGTAATCCCCATGGCAGCGGGTGCGCAAAGCCGTGATCTTCCGCTCCAGGATGAGGCGGAAGCGGCTCATGATCCCCCCTTCTTGGTCGCGAACGGTGCGGGCCAACTTAGCCTCCAGTTCGGGCAGCTTGGGGATCTGCTTGTTGAGCAGCGGAAACACCTGCCCCACCAAATTGCGCATCGATTGATAGATGGAGCGCTGGTAGAGACTGGAGAAGGGCTCGGGGGCAAAGTCCTTGTTCTCGGTGTCGGCGGCCAAGGCAAGGTGCAGCTCGGCGGTGCGCTTGGCCAAGATCCGCACCGACTCCAGGTAGCTGCCGATGGTGGCGTAGGCCAGCTCCGGCAAGGGAAGGTGCGAGAGTTCCAGAAAGGATCCCCGCGGCACGGGCACCGCTTCCGCCTCTGCGTGATGAACCAGCACCGTCTCGAAAAACTGCCCCAGGCTGTCCAGCGTGTAGTGCCAGGCATCCCCCTCGTTGGGGATGTACTCCTGCAAGATGGCCAACGTGATGGGCTGATCGCCGGGATCAAAGCCCCGCGCCCCACGGCGGCGGCGATACTCCAGGGATCCCAACAGCCGCGGCACCCGCACCTGGGGATGGTGCTCCAGCAGATAGCGGCCGATCTCCAGCTCTGGATTTACCCCCTCGGCCACCTTGCGGTAGAACTTGAGGATGTACTGGCTGCCGTAGACCACCGAGGTGTTGCTCTGCTCCGCCTTGAGGATGCGGGGTTCCAGGCCGAGGTGGTACTCAAAAGGGGCAAAGGTGGTGGCCCACAGCTCCCCTGAGGAGTGGCGCAGACGGCCCTGCTGGGCGATGATCTGCAGCGGCAACGACAAAAAGCTTTTATCGGCCAGGGCGTCGAACAGCACGCCCGGCGGCTCCCCAGCCACTTGCACAGGGACAATCGCCGCCTGGGGCGCCTCTACGCGCAGGTGCATGGCCGCCTCCTGGATGGCATAGCCCAGGGGTAAAGAGTAGAGTTCTGCCTCCCCCTCGGTAAACTCGACCTGCAAAAGCAAAATCTGGCCCCGAAAGGGGGGATCCCCTTCCCGGTTACAGGGAATGGCATCCAAGATCTGGGCCGACTGGATCTGGCGGGCTTTGGAGCCGAACCAACGGCAGCGGTAGAGGTAGTCGCCCAGCACCGCCTCCACCTGCTTTTGGCTTTCCCCCTGGAAGAGGCTTTCCCAACTGCCGTTTTGAACCAGCAGGGTGGGCAGGCGATCCAACTCTTCTGGCTTGCTGTGGCTGGGGTGGATCCGCTCCGTTTGTCGCTGCGGCTCGAGGGAAAACCAGTAGAAGGAGTGGGGGCCCAGGGTCAGGAAATAGGGCAGTTGGCCGATGGGAGGAAACGGCGTGCGCCCGAAGATCTCCACCGGGATCAGCCCCTCCCAGTGGGCCAAGTCCAGCTCCACAAACTGCGCGTAGCGGGAGAGGTTGGCCACCACCAGGATGCGCTCGTCGCCGTAGGCCCGCATAAAGGCCAGCACCTTGCGGTTTTCCGGGTGCAGCAGCTCAAAAGAGCCCCGGCCAAAGGCTTGGAAGCGCTTGCGCACCGCGATCATCCGTTTCATCGTCCACCACAGGGAATAGGGGTTGTTCCGCTGCGCTTCCACGTTGACGGTTTCGTAGTGGTACTCGGCGTCGATGACGATGGGCAGGTAGAGCTTCTGCGGGTTAGCCCGAGAGAAGCCGGCGTTGCGGTCGGCGCTCCACTGCATCGGCGTGCGCACGCTGTTGCGATCCCCTAAGTAGATGTTGTCCCCCATGCCGATCTCGTCGCCGTAGTAGATGACCGGCGTGCCGGGCAGAGAAAACAGCAGGCTGTTCATCAGCTCGATGCGGCGGCGGCTGTTGCCCAGCAGGGGCGCCAAGCGGCGGCGGATGCCCAGATTGACCCGCGCGTTGGGATCCTTGGCGTACACCTGGTACATGTAGTCGCGCTCCTCGTCAGTGACCATCTCCAGGGTGAGCTCGTCGTGGTTGCGCAGGAAGATGGCCCACTGGCAGGTTTCGGGAATGGGGGGAGTCTGCTGCAGGATGTCGATGATGGGGAAGCGATCCTCCATCTGGATGGCCATGAACAGCCGCGGCATCAGGGGGAAGTGAAAGTCCATGTGGCACTCGTCCCCGTCGCCGAAGTAGGCCACAGCATCTTCCGGCCACTGGTTGGCTTCTGCCAGCAGCATGCGGTTGGGATATCTTTCGTCAATGTATTTGCGTAGGGCCTTGAGGAAGGCGTGGGTTTCCGGCAGGTTCTCGCAGTTGGTTCCCTCCCGCTCGTATAGGTAGGGCACGGCGTCCAGCCGCAGGCCGTCCACCCCCATGCTCAACCAAAAGTCCACCACCTCGAAGATGGCCTTCTGCACGGCGGGGTTGTCGTAGTTGAGATCCGGCTGGTGGGAGTAGAAGCGATGCCAGTAGTAGGCCTTGGCCACCGAATCCCAGGCCCAGTTGGAGGTTTCAAAGTCTTGAAAGATGATGCGGGCCTCTTTGTACTTTTCCGGGGTGTCGCTCCAGACGTAGAAGTCCCGCTCAGGGGTGCCGGGGGCGGCGCGCCGAGCCCGCTGAAACCAGGGATGCTGATCGGAGGTGTGGTTGAGGATCAGCTCGATGATGACGCGGATCCCGCGTTGGTGGGCGACATCTAGAAAGATTTTAAAGTCCTCTAGGGTGCCCAGCGCGGGGTTAACGTTGGTAAAATCAGAAACATCATAGCCATCATCCCGCAGCGGGGAAGGGAAAAAGGGCAGCAGCCAGATGGCCGTGATGCCCAGATCCTGCAAATAGTCCAGCTTTTCGGTCAAACCCTGGAAGTCGCCCACGCCATCGCCATCACTGTCGAAAAAGGCGCGCACCGGTAGCTCGTAGATGATCGCGTCTTTGTACCAGAGGGGGTTGTAGGTTAAGGGAGAGACGAGGCTGCGCAGAGGGGCTTGGCTCATCATATCGGCAACAGAGACAGGATTTGGACACCTTGGCAACCCTAACCGTTGAACAGGGATCCCCTCAATAGGCTGCAGCCTTTTCTGGGGTGCCAGGGATCCCGGTAGGCGATGCGGTTTTGGGTCTGACAGGGTGATTTTAACCCCTCACCGCCAGCCCCTCTCCCAGGGGGAGCCCTCACCCCCAGCCCCTCTCCCTGAGGGAGAGGGGAGGTAGGGAGGAAGGGTTTTGCAGCACTGGCACCAATTAGGCGATGCCGGTTCGCTTTTGGGCTTCCTTACGGGAGACGGCTACATGGCGCAGGCCGGCGCGGATCAGCTCCTGCTCGATCAAGGCGAAGAAGCGCTGCCGATCCCCGCTGCGCACCACGGCCAGATGGTGGGCTTCCGCCAGGGCGATGGGGTAGCCAAAGCCCTTTTGCACCTGGCTTAGCACTCCGGCCAGGGCCCGCTGCAGCAACTCGGCGTCTTGAGCCACCCAGGCGGGAAACTCTAGCCGGGCGATCTCCGGCAGGGATCCCTCCCCAGGGTTTTCGCCGACATTCAAGTAACAGCAGTGGATGTGGTGTTCCCCAAAAGTCTCCAAGACGCTGGCGCCACTGCGCCAGAGGGGGCTGCGCTCTCCCGGCTGCAGCAGGGATCCCCAAAAAACGCGATCTGCTAGGGGGGCAAAGGGCTGGCAGGGGGGAGTTTTCTCGCCGGCGCAGTAGCGATAGCAGTCGCAGCCCAGGTAGGGACACAACCCCAGGCGCAGATAGTTGAGGGTTTCGCTGCTGCGGGAAGCGCTGATGTAGCCCACCAGGGGGATGCGAGCTGCCCGCAACTGCTCCAGAGTTGCCAGGATGGGATCCAGCCAGGGACGCTGGGCTGGCTTGGGCAGCGGCTCCAGCCCCCAGGGGATGAGGGATCCATCCAGCAGCGCTAGCACGGGGCGACTCCTAGGCAGCGGCAGGGCCAATTGGGCCAGCTCCTCCAGCTCTGCCTGAGCCCGCCGCAAAGCCAGCACCGCTTCGGCATCCAACGCAATCTCCCCCCCCTCCCCGCGATCTTCTTCCCCAAGGCCTACGGCCTGCCTACGCGATCGGCTGGGTCGGTGGCGAAGAGGGTGGAGGGCTGTTCCTGGAAGAGAGTTGGATCGCTCAGGTTGAGCAAAGGGCTCCTGCCCGTAGATCAGCAGGGGCTGGCTGTCCAGCAGCGGCCACTCTTGCGTGCCGTAGTGGAGAGCCACCCGCCCGATGTTGATGAGCGAGCAGTAGGCAATCTCGTGGTGGCTGGGCAGGATCTGGGAGCCGTCGGTGGCCACCACCGTGTGCGGCCCCTGCAAGGGCTCGACTTTGGGCAGGGATCCCCAGGTTTCCGGCGGCTCGGCGGGGCTGGCGCAGGTAAAGGCGAGATGGGAGCTCCACTCCGCCCAGCGCGACTGCCAGGTTTGGGGTTCTCGCTGCAGGCGGGCAAACTCCTGCAAGGCCAGGCGCAGACGCTCTTGGTTGGCCTTCGACTCCTGCTGCAGGTGGCGGGCAAAGGCGGGAATCTGCCCGCTCAGCTTAACCAGATCCAGCATAGGCGGCTGGCTCAGCCCTGCCGGCGGCCAGGGGCTCCACTTCGGAGGGATCCCTCTTGCCCTCGCTCGCGGGGTATGTGGTGGCAGCGGTAGCTGCGCCCAGCTCCTCTAGCGGAAACTCCCCGTAGACTTCGCTGCTGTTGTTGGGGCTCTCTTGCAGGCGAACCCGATGCAGTTGCACCCCCAGCTCGCGCAGGGGCAAAGTCAGCAGCCGCTGGACGTAGAGGGCGATGTTTTCGGCGGTGGGCACCACCTGGGCAAAGTAGGGGACGTCTTTGTTCAAGAAAGTGTGATCCAGGGGCTTCACCACCTGCTCCTCAATCACCCGCTGCAGAGCTGCCAAATCCACGATCATCCCTGTGCGCGGGTCGATGGATCCCTTGACGGTAATCTCCAGGCCGTAGTTGTGGCCGTGGCCGTGGGGGCGAGCGCAGAGGCCGTAGATGGCAGTGTTCTCTTCCAGGCTGAGGTGATCGAGGGCCAAGCGGTGGGCGGCGCTAAAGTGGGTGGCAACGGTCAAATAGGCTTGCATGGCTTCTCCTCGGTATTCGGCCCAAAGCTGGGGATCTTCGTAGAGGCGCACACTGCTGAGCGGCAGCGCGTCGGCTAGGCGCTGCCAGATGGTGTAGGCAATGAACTCGGTGGTGGGCAGGGTTTGGGCAAACTCTGGCCAGACTTGGTTGAGGTAGGCGAAGTTCAGTTCTTGAATCACCCGCTCCCGAATTACCTGCTTGACCTGGGAGAGGTTGAGCACCATGCCGTACTCATCCACCTCCCCCGTCAAGCCCACCTCCAGCCCGTAGTTGTGGCCGTGGCCGGGAAAGCGGGCGTGGGAGCCGAAGCGGGCCAGGTTCTCAGCTTCGGAGAGCTCCGGCAGCCAGTAGCGGTGGCTGGCGGCAAAGTGGGCGCGGCGGTAGATGGTACAGGTTCTGGACATGAGGGCTATGAGAGAAAGGGATCCCTCCTTCAGCATAAACTCCAAACCAGCACTGCCCCTGCGGCGAGGGATCCCTGCGCCTGGCTCGGCGCGCCTTCCTCCTGAAGCCCTTGGGGATGGATGGCCAAAATCTCGCCCTAGGGGGCCAAGAGTGTGTCAACCTGGTAAAGGTAAGAAAGTCTTTGGGCCCGAGGGAGCGGCTGTGGTCTATCGGGTTGGGCTATTGGGGCTGGGTACGGTCGGCACGGGCGTGGTCGAGATTCTACAGCGCCCTCCTCACCCCCTCTTGCAGGCAGTTGAGATTGCGGCGGTGGGGGTGCGCTCCCTGGACAAGCCGCGGCAGGTGGCGATCCCGCCCGAGCGCCTGACCACGAACCTAGAGGGGATTGTGTCGGATCCCGAAATTGACGCGGTGATTGAGCTCATGGGCGGCTTGGAGCCGGCCCGCAGCCTGATCCTAAAGGCCATCGACCACGGCAAGCCGGTGATCACAGCCAACAAGGCGGTCATTGCCCGCTATGGCGAGGAGATTTTCCAGGCTGCCGCCCAGGCCAGGGTGGCGGTGTTGCTGGAGGCAGCGGTGGGGGGTGGGATCCCCATCATCCAGGCTTTGCAACAGTCGCTGCGGGCTAGCCACATCCAGGCGGTCTGGGGCATCGTCAACGGCACCACCAATTTCATCCTCAGCCAGATGACCCAGGAGGGCAGCTCCTTTGCCGAAGCGCTGGCCCAGGCCCAGGCCCGCGGCTACGCCGAGGCGGATCCCAGCGCCGATGTGGAAGGATGGGATGCGGCGGACAAGATCGCCATTCTGGCCAGCCTGGCTTTTGGGGTGTCGGTACCGCGACAGGCCATCCCCTGCGAAGGGATCGGCAGCATCAGCTCCACCGACATCCGCTACGCCCGCGAGTGGGGCTATACTTTTAAGCTTTTGGCCATCGCCCAAAGGGCCGAGGGGCAGGGAGGTGAACCAACCCTGGATATTCGCGTCCACCCCGCCCTGCTGCCGGTTACCCACCCGCTGGCCAACATCCACGGGGTGGACAACGCCGTCTGGGTGCAAGGGGATCCCTTGGGGCAGGTGGTGCTGGCTGGGCCAGGGGCGGGCCGGGGGCCAACCGCCAGCGCGGTGGTCGGGGATCTGCTTATCCTACTTGCCCACCTGCAGACGGGGGCTCAGTTGCCCAATCCCCTGTGGGGCTTTGCCGCCTCCCCTCCTGTTGCCTCCTTGCTGCCGCTGGCAGAGGCGCAGTCGGAGTTTTACGTGCGAGTGCTGGCCCAGGATCGGCCGGGGGTGATGGGGGCCATCGGCACCTGCTTTGGCCGGCACGGGGTGAGCCTGGAGAGCATCACCCAAAAGGAGTGCCACCAGGAGTTGGCGGAGATTGTGATCCTCACCCACAGCGTGCGCGAGGCCGACTGCCGCCA
The DNA here is from genome assembly GCF_054061455.1 of Thermostichus sp. OS-CIW-20. Lineage (NCBI taxonomy): Bacteria > Bacillati > Cyanobacteriota > Cyanophyceae > Thermostichales > Thermostichaceae > Thermostichus > Thermostichus sp. OS-CIW-20. The sequence continues at coordinate 27,675 of NZ_JBSSEF010000030.1, read as the reverse complement.
GGCGCTGGCCGAGATCCAGCAGCTTCCCCAGGTGGCCGAGATCCCCAGCCTATTTCGCGTACTGCGCTAACGAAGATTGGCCCCCCGGACGTGATGGAGGAAAAACACCTTGGAAGCGGCAGTGAATCCTGCAACCCCTGAACCCCTTAACGCGGAGGTGGTGGTCATTGGGGCGGGCATCAGCGGCCTGACGCTGGCCTGGCGCCTGCAGCAGGGTTTATCGGCTAGGGGGGGATCCCCTCAAGCGGTGCTCCTGGCGGAGGCCAGCTCCCGCGTCGGCGGCTGCATTTCCACCCAGTCCAAAGACGGCTACCGCTGGGAGGAAGGCCCCAATAGCTTTACCCCCACCCCTGCCCTGCTCAACCTCATTGCCGAGGTGGGCCTGGCCGACCAACTGGTGCTGGCCGATGCCAAGCTGCCCCGCTACATCTACTGGGAAGGAGCGCTGTTGCCGGTGCCTCTGAGCCCCGCGGCAGCCCTGGGATCACGGCTGCTCAGCGTGGGCGGCAAGCTGCGGGCTCTGCAGGGCTTGTTGGGGTTTGTCCCGCCGCCGCCAGGACGCGAGGAAACGGTGCGGCAGTTTTTCCGGCGACAACTGGGATCCGAAGTGGCCGAGCGCCTGGTGGAGCCCTTTACCTCGGGGGTTTATGCGGGGGATCCGGATCAGCTCAGCGCCGTGGCGGCTTTCCCTCGCGTGGCGGGCCTGGAGGAGCGCTATGGCAGCCTCTTTGCCGGCGCCCTGCAGGCTCTGCGCCAAAGACCCCAGCCTTCTCCTGCGGCCATCCAACCCCCGCCCAAACGGGGCCAACTGGGCAATCTGAGGCAGGGGCTGCAGCAGTTGCCAGAGGCCCTAGCCCAAAAGCTGGGCGACAGCCTGCGGCTGGGCTGGCGAGCGCTGCAGCTGAAGCGGGCGGGAGAGCTCTACTGGGTGGGCTTTGAGACCCCAGAGGGATCCCGCTGGGTGGCTGCCCGCCAGGTGGTGCTGGCCCTCCCCGCCTACGAGGCTGCCGCGCTGCTACAGGAGCTCAACCCCCCGGCCAGCCAGCTCTTGGCCGAGATCCTCTATCCGCCGGTGGCGGTGGTGGCTCTGGCCTATCCCCAAGAGGCCCTGCCCCAGCCGCTGCGGGGCTTTGGCCACCTCATCCCCCGTTCCCAGGGCCTGCGCACCCTGGGCACGATCTGGGCCTCCTGCCTTTTTCCAGAGCGGGCTCCCCAGGGCTACCACAGCTTCCTCAGCTTCCTGGGCGGCGCCACCGATGCGGCCTTGGCCCGCCGGCGGGGGATCCCGCCCATCCCTGCGCTGTCTCCTGAGGAGCGAGCGCAAATTGCCCACGCCGAGCTCAGCCAGGTTCTGCTCACCCGCCGCGCCGAGCCCGTCTACCTGGGCGAACGTCTCTGGCCCCGCGCCATCCCCCAGTACACCCTCGGCCACCGGCAACGCATAGCCCAGGTGCAGGCCCACCTGGCCTCCCAGACGCCGGGGATCTGGGTGTGTGCCAACTACCTGGATGGCGTAGCTCTGGGCGACTGCGTGCGGCGGGCCGAGGCGCTGGCGCAGCAGCTGTTGTCCCAGGTCTAGTCCTCCCAAGTGGCCAATGGGTCGCCCCTACACGGCGCTGCTTTTGGTTCCCACGGGCATCGGCGCCCGCGTGGGTGGCTTTGCCGGCGATGCCCTGCCGGTGGCCCGCGCTTTGGCGGCTGCTGTCGACTGCCTCATCACCCATCCCAATGTGCTCAACGGCGCCACCCTGTTTTGGCCGATGGGGAATGTGCTCTACGTGGAAGGGTACGGCCTGGATCGCTTCTGTGCCGGGGAGTGGTTCCTCAGGCCGGTGCGGCAAAACCGCGTCGGGGTGGTGCTGGATGCCGGGATCCCAGAGGACCTCCGCCAACGCCACCTGCAGGTTTTGCAGGCCGCCCAGGCCACCCTGGGGCTGGACATTGGCCCCTGGCGCTTGACCCCTCGACCCTTAGGCGTTTCCGTCAGCTTTTCCCCTGCCGGGGCCAGCCAGGGATCCCTGGCCCAGCCGGATGCGCTTTTGGAAACTGCCCAAGAGCTCGTCCGCTTGGGAGCTGAGGCCCTTGCCGTGGTGGCCCGCTTCCCGGACGACCTTGACTTTAGCCAGTACGAGCAGGGGCAGGGGGTAGATCCCCTGGCCGGAGCCGAGGCCATCCTCAGCCACCTGGTGGTGCGAGAGCTGGGGATCCCCTGTGCCCACGCCCCCGCCTTCTACCCCGATCCCGCCCCTAAGCCGGTCCACCCCCGCGCCGCCGCCGAAGAGGTGGGGTTTACCTTCCTGCCCTCCCTTTTGGCGGGGCTGAGCTATGCCCCCCAGTTTGTCAAGAGGGGGGATCCTCCCCAGCCGGGCGACCTGACCGCGGAGCAGGTGGACAGCGTCATTGCCCCGGCCACTGCCTTTGGCGGCCCCGGCCTGCTCTACCTCGCCAGCCGCCCCCGCCCGCCCTTGTTTATCGCCGTCGAAGAGAACGCCACGGTCATGCAGGTCCACCCCCGCCAGTTGGGGATCCCGCATGTGGCCGTTAGCTCCTACCTAGAGGCCATTGGCGTGGTGGTGGCCCACCGGGCTGGGGTGGCCCTGTCTTCCCTGCAACTGCCCGGCTAGGCCAGGTTCTGGCCCAGAAACGGCAACAGGCCAATGAGCAGCAGGCCCAGCGTGGCCAGCGACCCGACCAAGAAGGAGAGGGAGCGCCCGATGGGAATGTCGCCAATGTAGAAGAAGTTGTAGAGCAGCCGCGCCAGCAAGAAAACGCCGCAGAGCAGGGCCACCCCTTCGTCGCCGCTGAGCCCAAACAGCCAGGGATCCGGGTGGGGGCCGGTGACGTAGGCTACTAGAGCTGAGGGCGCAAAGGTGCCCAGGGCCTCAAAGCCGTTGGCATGGGCCCAGGTAGCCCGCTGGCCGTAGGGAGGCAGCCGGTCGAACATCGCCCGCGGCGCATGCGGGTCATAACCGACGCGGGCGCGGGCATAGCCCACCACGCCCATGGGCAGGTACACCAACAGGATGGCCGCTGCGATGGAGAACAGGGGAATGGCTTGCAGGGGGAGGTTGAACAACATAGGCAAAAGCAGCAGAAGGAAGGGGCTGCACTAGACCCTTTTCCAGACTAGCGGCTCTCCCAGGCCCTAGGTTGAGACTTCTGGCACCGGCAAGGCAGGGTCCTCAGGAGTCAGCAAGTAGGCGCCAACGGCCTGCAAGCTGGGCGGGTGCAGAAAAGGGACGGTGACAATGGCCTGCTGGGAGAATCGCTGGGGCAACTGGGCCAAGATGGCCTGGTGGCGGCGCCGCAGCGCTGCACCAAAGGGGGTGGCCTCCTCCAGCCAAACCCGATTGAGAACGGCGTAGGGATGAGGGATCCCCAGGGCATTCAGTTCCGCCAGAAGGCGCTCGGTTTCCGCCAGAACCGCCTGCTCCGGGTTGAAGACGGGGATAAAGCTAACAAACTGGGGATCCCGCAGCCGCTGCCGGAGCTGCCGCACCTGGCCTAAGAGATCCCGCAGCCGCTGCGCCCATTCTGGCCGGCCCACCACGTCGCGGTACTTTAGCCACAGCTTCAGGGCCAGGCTGACCCAACCTTCCAGGGCCTGCGGCATCTGCAAAAAGCGCAGGAGATGGCCGGTGGGGGCTGTATCCACCACCACCAGGTTGAACTGGCCGCTGGCCTCCTGCTCCAGCACCGTCAGCAGGGCCATCACCTCGTCCAGGCCCGGTGGAGCCATCTGCAAAAGCTGCCGCCAGGCCTGCGGGTCGTACTGAACCTCCACCCCCGCCGTCCCTTCGCCGGCCAAGATGGCCGCCACCTCTTCCAGGTACTCCTGCCGGAAGCGCTCCAGCACTGCCGCCGCCTCGATCTCCTGCCCCAGCAAATTGGGCAGCAGCGGCAGCGGATCTTGCCCCAATTTCACCCCGAACAGATCCCCCAGCGAGTGGGCCGGGTCGATGGAGACCAGCAAGAGCTGCCGGTCGGGATGGCGTTGGGCCAAGTTCCAGGCCAGCGCCCCGGCCACCGTGGTCTTGCCTACCCCGCCTTTGCCTCCCACCAGCAGCAGGCGGATCCCTTGGGCCAAAAAATCTGGCAGGGCCACCCTTGGGGGGGAGGGGATCCCGCCGACAGGCTCCCCTGGGCTAGCGGGAATCTCTTCCAACTGCAGCAGCACCTCTGGCAAGGGACGAAGCTGCTGCACCAGCTTGTCCAGGGCCGCCGGCCCAATGGGCTCCTCCAGTTGATAGGGACAAACCCAGATGGGATAGCCAGGCAGCTCCTCTTGGAGCGCTTTTAGCCAGCGCCGCTGTTCCTGCTGGCGGGCCAGGTAGAGGGGGGACGGCGGGATCCCAGACGACGCTCTCCCGCTGGCTCCCAACAACACCTGGTTGACCAACAGGCCGCCAATGGGCACCCGGCGGCTTTGCAGTTGTTGACAAAAGCGGCGCGTCTCCGCCACGCTCAACGGCTCCGGGATCAGCACCAGCCAGGCGGCAGTGCTCTCCGGGTCGGTGAGGCGGGCTTTGCCCCCCTCCAGCTCGCTCTGCAAGCGGGCCAGGAAGGCGTCGGCCTCATCCGGTCGATAGGCGCCCGTGAGGGATTGGACAACCTCGCGGTGCTTGGCCTGGAAGGTGGCAAACACCGCCAGCAAATTGTCGAGAAAGTCGGGCAGTTCCAACAGCCGCAGGGTGTGGCCGGTGGGGGCGGTATCCAGGATAACTGTATCCACCTCTTGGCCCGCCAGCAGCCGGTTGACCTCTAAGATGGCCATCAGCTCGTCCACCCCCGGCCAGTCCAGATCCCAAAGGGGCAGGAGATCTTCCTTGGCCAGCCAACTGCCCCGCTCGGCAATCAGCTCCAGAGCCGGGCCGTAGGTCTGCTTGAAATCCTGCAGCAACACCTCGGCCTGGAGAGCCCGCACCTGCAAGTTGGGCCAATCCGGCAGGGGCTGGGGAACGTCGGCCACCGGGATCCCCAGCACATCCCCCAGGGAGTGGGCCGGATCGGTGGACAGGAGCAGCAGACGGCGCTCTGGTTGCGCCTGGGCCAGGTGACGGGCCAGGGCACAGGTGAGGGTGGTTTTGCCTACGCCCCCCTTGCCGCTAAACAGCAGCAGACGCTGGCAAGGAGAAAGGAGAGACAGGCGGAAAGCGCTCCCGCCACAATCGAGTTGAGCAGGCTGCAAAGGGATCCCTTCTGGCACAGGTCACCCCCATTGTGGCCTGGATCTCCCTTAGGGATGCTCCAGATCAGCGAAGTTTCCCCTCTCCCACCACAACCGGCCTCCTCTGTCCCACGCCAGCAGCGCGTGGATCCCAAGCCAAAATCCCGTCCACAGCCAGTTGTCCAGCCAGATCTTGGCCAAGATGGGCAGGGTCAAGCCCTCCGTTCCGCCCAGAACCAGGCCGGCTGCCAAGATCAGCCCTTCAAAAGCAAGGAACCCTAGGATCAGCATGGCTGGGATCCAAAGATAGTTCAGCAGCAATTGCCTTGGCCTAATAGGTTTGGACTGAGAAAACAGAGGTCGGTAGCCGGCAGCAAAAGCGACCCCCACCGTGCCGATCCCCAAGACCAAGCCCCAAGCAAAAGAATCAGGTGTACGGGGATAGTTGTGCCAGGTGTAGCCAAAGATTTGGTTGGCCAGCCAAATCATCGAAGCGCTAATAATTGCCCTTTGGCGAGTTAACGTGGTGCCCGCGATGATGCCAACAGTTACAAAAGGAAGCGTGCAGGTATAGGCAATGTTGCTCAGGCAGCCGATGGTGGTAAATAGGCTGGGCCAAAATCGACCTTGGGCTAGATCTCGGCTGGCTTGGATCCAAATTACTTCTGGGATCCCGCGGCGAGGCTTGGGGATGGACTGGACAAGAGCTTGTAGGCTAACCATAGGCTAATCTCCAGGAAAAAGGTGAGCTTTCAAGGGGCAGTTCTTTAGCAGATGCTCCTGGACAATTTGCCGCGCTACTTGGGGGGTAACCCGCTTGTACCAGGTGCGATCTCCGGAGTAAAAAACCACCGGCCCTTGTTGACAGACTTCTAGGCATCCGGAAGTAATGACCTGAATATCCAAATTGGCTTCCCGCAGGGCCGATTGCAGAGCTTCCACAACGGGCTGATAGTGGCGAGAAGGATAGCAGCGGCTGGAACGGCAAACCGCCAAATAGGGCCGCTTGAGGGGGTTATCTTCATACGGGATCCGCTCTTTTCCCTCGACGTAAATGGCCCGCAGGCGTTCATAAAGGGAGAGCTTCTGATAGTCGGCTTTGCCTTCGGGCAGGTAGTCTTCTCCTGGCCCCAAAAAGGGACTGGGCAAAAAGATCTGCAGCAGCGATTCCTCTGCTCCGTTCCAAAATTGGATCCCCCATTGGCGAGGCTGGCCCTGCGGATTGAGGCGGCGATAGAGGGCGGCGCGGCCGACCAATCTTTTGCGGCGCAGCTCAGGTGGAGTTCTGCTGTAGGGGCCGCCCTGGTGCTCTTCTAGACACAGGTGCAAATGCCAAGTTTCGGTGGCCACGGTCAAATAGCCGTCGTAGAGCACACAGAGAGCAGGGGGATCCTTGAAGGCCGCCTCCAGCACTCCTCCCTCCACCACCTGGCCCACTTGGATCTCGGCCCAGCGCTCCTGAAAGAGCTCATAGAGCAATGGCCCAAGACAGTCGATGTGAGCCGGGATCCCTTCGTAAACGGTTGTCCAGCCGGTGGGGGAAACCTCTTGCCAAGTCTGGTTTAAGGGCGTGATCCAGGGACTGAAAGCGGCCATAGGTTGCTCCTATTGGATTGGCGGAATGCGGGCAATCACCCCCTTTTTGATGGGGCGCTCTGCCCAGGGCAGGATCCCATCGGGCTTTGTCAAATACAGCTCCGCCGTTTGTAAGATTGGCTCTACATCTTTTGGATCGAGATCGCCAAAGACATAGGTCATCTTCCCCGGGGCTGCTAGGGCAATCACGCAGGCATGGCTGCAGCCGCTCATACAGGCAACTGGCTTCAGGTGCAATTGGGAATTGAGCACTTGCGATTGCAAGGCGGCCAGGAGCATTTCTCCTTTGCTAGTCCCTTCTTTTTGGCCGTTCACCCAGCGAGATCCGCAGGTGGTGCAGATCCAGAGGTAATGTTCGGCCTCAGCTTGAGCCGAAGTTGTCGATGGAGAAAAGTTAGGAGATAGAGAGTTGGTTGAGATCGCCATAAGTTGCATCCAAACTAAACCGTAAAGCAGACAATCAACTTGGAAAGTTCTCGCTAAAAGTGGTCAGCCGGAGAGTTAAAAACAGCCTGGGATATCGCTAAAATTGCCCCCGCAAGTTCACCCTCAGCGTGCGGCCAACTCCGGGATAGCCGGGGAAAACTTCATACTGCTCATCCAGCAGGTTGTCGATCCCCAACTCTAGGCTTAGGGCCTCAGCCAACGGGATCCCTCCTCGCCAAGCTACGGTGGTGTAGCCTGGTAGGGATTCCGTGTTGGTGTTGTTGGTAAAAAAGCTCCCAATGTGATGGACTAAAATTGAGCTGTGCCAGCCTTGCTCGTGACGGTAGGTCAGGCCTAAGTTCAGGCTATCGGCTCCCACAAAGGCTAGCTCTTTGCCAACTGTGGCCGGGTTAAGGGCAGCGCGGATGATGGGATCATTGAGGGTATAGTTGGCAAAAAGCGTCCAGTTTTCCCCCAAACGCAAATCTAAAGCCGCTTCCAGGCCGGTATATTCGACCAGCCCGATATTTTCATAGGTTCCCCGGCGCGGCCCAAGGCTGACAAAGGTGATGCCATCGCGGATGCGGTTGTGGGCAAAAGTTAAGCGCAGCAGGCCAAAATCTCCCAAGGTTTGATCCAGGCCGATGTCCAAGCTCTCCCCTCGCTCTGGGCGGAGATTGGGGTTGCCATCCACTTCAAAAAAGCCGCGCAGCCGAAAGAACAATTCCGAGATCAAGGGGGTGCGAAAGCTGCCGGCGTAGCTGGCCCTCAAGGTAGTTCCCTCGGCAACTGCCCACCGGATCCCCACAGCCGGCGAGGTGGCCGAGCCGTTGGCCAAACTGCTGAAGTCCTGACGGATGCCCAGGTCGAGGTGGAACTGGGGATCCGGGCTGTAGTCCAGGCGGGCAAACAGGGCCCCCTGGTTAACCGTATCGTCGTAGTTGATATTGGCAGAACCCCTGGCAAAAGAAAAAGTCGTATTGCGGGCTGAGATAGAGCGATAATCTGCCCCCAAAACTCCCTCTAGGTTTTCGCCGGCCTGCCAAGCATATTGAAGCTGGGATCCCCAGCCATTGCGCAAGATGACGTCGCGGGATCCCTGGCTTTGCGGAGCGCTGAAGCGGTAGTTGAGATCGTCCAAAAAGACTCTTGCCTGCAGGGATCCTGTTTCCTGAGTCCACAGCCAACTGAGATCCAGCAGCAGATCGTTGGTGTTTTGCTCTGCGTCGGGAGAGGGAAACTCTACACTGCCGGGCACGCGAAAGGCTTTGTTGAGGTAGAGGGCGTTGGCTGTTAGGACTTGATCTTCGGCCAGTTGCCAGGTGAGCTTGGCCTGCAAGTTGTGGTACTCCACCGCCGAGTTTTCCCGCCTGCCCGACTTGCCCAGCCGCTCAATGGCAAAGGGAAAGTCGTTGTTACTTTGCAGACGGCGATAGCTGAGCACCCAGCCCAGATCCTGGGCTTGGCCGCGACTTTGGATCCCTTGCTCATTGAGACCGTAGCTGCCGACCGCCGCTTCCAGCACCGTCTCCGTTTCTGGCTGCGGCTCCACCGTGACGATGTTGATCACGCCGCCAACGGCGTCTGAGCCGTACAGGGTAGAGCCGCCGCCGGGGGAGACTTCAATTCGCTCGACGACATCGGTGGTGATTTGCGAGAGGTCAAACCCCCCGAAAAAACCCAGATCGTTGAGAGGGCGGCCATCCAAGAGCACCAATACCTGCGCCGTTCGCGCCCCTCGCATGAATTGAGAGCTAAGAGCTCCCAACTGAGTTCCCGCTGTGCCATCGCTGAGGATCCCGGGCAAGTAGCGCAGGGCTTCCTGCACCGTCCTTGCCCCTTGCTGGCGCATCTGCTGGCGGGTGATGACATAGACTGGGCGGGAAGACTCTCGCAGCAGGCCGGGACGGCGAAACGGGGTGGTGACGGGTTGATTCAAAATCTCGGCGCTGAGGCCGGTATCCAAGATTGCCTGCCCCCAGGCCGGGATCCCCAAACTCAAGATCCCCAGCCCAAGGCTGAGACATACAGTTACTTTCATCCGGTTGCTCCTGCTTCCGTGCGACGCGGAAGGGCTAAGCTTTGAGCCAAAGCCGCAGGCGGGCATCCTGACTGAGGGCTTTTGCCCATCACAGTTGCGGCACAGCGCCGGATTTGCACCGGACTTTCCCCCTTGCTTGCCCTGGCTGATCCCCAGGACAACCTGACGGCACGGCTTTCCTCCCCATTGCTCTGGAAAAAGCCGTGCTAGGCATCATACATTCCCTGCTGGGGAGTTCCTATCCTGCCGGGGGGGATCCCTGGGCAGTGAGGTCAACGGAAGATCATCTCCGCCACCGCGTCAAAGCCGGCGTCCAACAGCCGATCCAAGACTGACTGGGCCTGGCTGCGGCTGTCGTAGAGGCCGGCCTGCAGCACCCTCCTGCCGTTGAACACGGTCTCCACCGCTTCGGGGACGAGCTGCCGCAGCCGCTGCAAATCGTCGCTGCCCTTGGGGGTCACCAGCACACGAAAGCGGGTGGCCGACTCTGCTGGGGCTACCGCCGGTTCTGGAGCCGCGGCAACGGGAACAGGGGGGGTTGTTGGGCTGCTGCCCGCTTGTCGGCGAGCCGGGGGTGGCAGGAGGGTAGTAATATCCGTGAGAGGAGCCACAGATTGCTGGCGGACGGGAGTGGCAGGAGCAGGCTCAACCGGTTGGGCAGGCGTGGTGGAGCCATCGGGGGTGAAGGGGACGGCAACAAACTCCTGGGGTTGAGCGCCTGCCGGCTGAGGGGGGGCACTGGGCAAAATGCGCCCTCCCGATCCCGCTGCAGGAGGGGGAACGGGGGCAGTCGATTGGGGCACCGTCACCACCGGCAAGGTGGGAGAGGCCGCCGCCGGCTGGGGATCCCTGCTGGGAGCCGGAGGCTCGGCCTGCGGAGTTGTGGGCAGCGTCAAGCCGCCTGCCGCAATGGGTGGCGGGGCGTTGCTGGGCAGCGCAGCCACCGTGGTCTGGCCGGCCAGATCCAGCTCCCCTTTGGTTTTGCCGGCCAGTTGGTTGCCATTGGCGTTGAGGCGCAGGCCGCGGGTGGCGTTGTGGATGTCGTACTGGCCGTTCCCCTCAAAGATGTTGTTGCCGGGATCCGAAGCCGTGCCCAAATCTGGCTGGGCGGTGGTGATAGCTGTCAGGCCAGTCTCCAGGTTGCGGGCAATGAGATTGTTGCGCAGGATGGGACGGGCGCTGCCGCCGACCACAATGCCGGTGCGGTTTTGCAGGATGCGGTTGTTGCGCACAATCGGCGCCGAGCGCTGGTCGATGGTGAGGCCAAAGCCGGTCTCTTGGAAGAGGTTGTTGACAATGGTGGGCTGGGAGGTGCCCAAGACGGAGATGCCGTTGGCCCCGTTTTTGTAGAAGCGGTTGCCTTCTATCCAGGGGTTGGAGGCGCCGGCGATGAAAATGCCGTCGTGGATGCTGCCCACAAAGCTGTTGTTGAGAATGCGCGGGGAAGCCGATTCTACCCAGAGGGCGTAGCCGCGCCGACCCTGGTTGCGCAGGGTAACCCCCCGCACCTCTGAGCCGGTCTCTGCCAGCAGGGCAACGTTTTGCCGGGCCAAGGTCGGGCTCATGTAGGTGCCGCCGCCATCGATCAGGTAGCCCTCTCCCAAGGTGGACTCGTCCCCGCGCAAGATAAGGCCGGCCTTGAGGCGGATGGGGAAGACTTCGCCGCTTTCTGCGCTGTACACCCCCGGCAGAAGCTGGATGATGCTGCCGGCTGGCGCCCGGCTGATGGCATGGGTGATGGTCTTGAAGGGGTTGTTGCGGGATCCATCCCCTTGGGTATCGCTGCCATTGGCGGCATCCACAAAAATGGCGGGGCGGTCGTCCGGCAGCGGCGGCGCTTGGGGCAGGGCCTGCTTCTCCAAAAGGCCGGTGTCCAGGGAAGTTTGCGCCCAACTGGGATCCCTTCCTGCCGCCAGCAGTAAGCTGGTGCTCAACAGCAAAGAGGTGGCCAGTCGCGTCAGCGTCGCGGAGCCGTGACGCTGCAACCGCAAGTCAGGCAGGACTGCTGTAAATTGGTGTTCGCCGGATTTCTGCAGACGGATGAACGATAAGGAAGAGATCATAGGAGTCATCCCCACACCAGGCTGGGCCAGAGAAGGAAGGAGGGTCGAGGCTATCCTACCAAACCTGACAGGCAGGATCCTGCCCTCTTCCCCAACTCCAAATACGGACTGACGCAGGCTTCTTTTTGTAGATCCAACGCTACCCCTAGAGTATACCCTTGCCATGACCGACGAAGCCCTTGCCCGCGAAGGCTCCTCCCAAGAGTTGCCGCTGGCTTCCCTCTCGTCTGGGCGCCCCCTGCTCAACCTGCTGTTGTTGGGGATCCCAGCCCTGCTGCTGCTGCTGGGCCAGTGGGCAGGGCAGCCGGCCCTGGGCTGGGGGGCGGTGCTGGCTTGGCTGGGCCTGGCCGGCTGGTGGGGGCAGCCGCTCTGGGTGCAGATCGGGCGCGACCTCTGGCAGTGGCTGACCACCTGGCCCAGCCTGGGGTGGGCGGCAGCAGCTCTCGGCTTGGCGGTGATGGGAGGATTGGTCTGGAGTGGAGCCTTCTCGGCCCTGGGATCCCTGAGCTGGGAGGCCATCGGGGCTTTGGGCGAGGTGTTCGGGGCTACAGGTCAGATCCTGATCGCCCTCCTGGCCGCCTACATCGCCTGGCGGCAGTACGTCATCTCCCGCGACCTCACCATCCAGCAGAACATCATCACCCAGCAGCAGACCATCGACGCCTACTTCGAGGGCATCTCCAACCTGGTTCTCTCCCCTGACGGGCAGTTGGACGACTGGCCCCTGGAGCGGGCCATTGCGGCCGGGCGCACGGCGGCGCTCCTCAACGGCGTGGATCGCTTTGGCAAAGCCAAGATCCTGCGCTTCCTCTCCACCGCTAACTTGCTTAGCCCCCTGCGCCGCGACGAACACCTGGGCCGGCCCATCCTGGACGGCAAAGGCGGCTACCAGCGGGATCGCCTCAACGGGATCCGGGTGGTGAATCTGGGCACCATGCTGGAAGGGGCCGACCTGCATGGCACCCTGCTGCGGGGGGTGGACTTCAGCGAGGCCAGCCTGGAAAGAGCCAACCTGCGGGATTGCGACCTCAGCCACACCAACCTCTGCGGGGCCAACCTGCGCAATGCCGACCTGCGCGGCGCCGATCTCTACCGCGCCCTCTTGTTTGTGGGATCCCTGCAGACGGCTTCTCCGGCTCAGCCAGGAAAAAAGCCCGATTTTAAAAGCGGGGCCTACGCCGGCGCCATCGTGGCCGGCGCGGACTTTCGCCGGGTGCGTCGCCTTTCCCCCGAACAAAGAGCCTACCTGGCCGCCTGGGGAGCCAAGCTGGATCCTGAGCCCCCGCTTCCCCTCAACTCCTCGGCCAGCCGTTTGGATCCCGGCGGCGAAACCGAGCCCTTACCCCCTCCTGCCGAGCCGCCGGCCTCCCGGAGGCCTTGATCCAGAGCCAATGGCCGGCAAACCTGGGTTCAACGCCAGCGCTGCCATGGTCATGGCAAACAGCCATGAAACAGCTTGTGAGTTGATCCCAGCTCCCCTCTCCCTCTGGGAGAGGGGCTGGGGGTGAGGGCCTGCCGGAGAACCGTTCAAGCTAGCCTGAAATAGCCCCAATCCCTCAATTGTTGGACATGGCCCGCTTGCTCACCAAGTTCTGGCTGCTGGAGCGCTACCTGTTTGGGCAGATGCTCACGCCGGTGCTGGCCGGTATAGCTGGGGGAACCCTGCTGCTTTTGGCAGGCCGGCTCTTTACCTTGGCCGAGCGGCTGGTCGAGGGATCCGTGCCGCCCCTGACGGTGTTGCGCCTTCTCATTTTGGATCTGCCGGAGATGGTGCTGCTGGGCATGCCCATCGCCGCTTTTTTTGCCACCATGCTCACCTTGGGCAAGCTGAGCGGCAACAGCGAGATTACCGCCATGCGGGCAGCCGGGATCCCGTTTACGCGCATTTTTCGTCCCCTGTTGCTGGTGGGGCTGCTCATGAGCCTGAGCGCTTTTTGGATCAGCAACGTGCTCCTGCCGGCCAGCAAACGAGAAATCCGCCAGATCGACCAGCAGGCGCTCCTGGCCCGGGCCACCACCCCGGTGCAATACGACGTCTTTTTCAGAACCGCCCGCGTTGGCGGGACGGAAGACAACCTCTGGTTTTTCATCCGCCAGGTGGATCCGCGGCTGAACACCATGCAGGATGTCACCATCTTGCAGGTGGATCCCTTGCCGGGGGGCAAGTACCAGTTGGCAGAGGTGACCCTGGCGGCCCAGGCGGTGTGGAATGGCCTGGACTGGACCCTCAGCGAAGGGGTGACCCACCGCTACGGCCCTGACGGCCTCAGCCTGGCCGAAGAGCCCTTCGACCGCAAGCCGCTAGAGGTCTCCCAAGATCTGGCCGCCCTGATGCAGCCGCCGGTTCCGCCCAACGAGCTGAGCCTGCCGGAGCTGGCGGAGCGCATCTCCCGCCTGGCCCGCTCCAACCTCAATACCCAGCCCCTGCGCACCGAGTTCCACATGCGCTTTTCCCTGCCCTTGGCCAGCTTTTTTGCCGTCTTGATCTCCCTTCCCCTGGGATCCACCACTGCGCGGCGGGTGGGCCGCTATGGGGGTGTCGTCTTCGGGATCCTGTTGGTGTTTGCCTACTACGTGGTGCTGAGTGTGTCTCGCAGCCTGGGCGAAGCAGGAGCCCTTCCCCCCTGGGCGGCAGCCTGGAGCTTCAACATCCTCTTCGGCGGCCTCGGCCTGCTGCTGTTGGCCCGCTTCCTGCGCTAGGGATCCCTTCTGGGCAGAGCAACCCCCGACCTAACCAGGGATCCACCGGATCCCTATAGTTTCCGTCCCCTTGCGGGGAAAAGGTAGGGATCAACGGAGGACGGCTTCACGCAGAACCAGGTTAATTGGAGTTTCCGTCCCCTTGCGGGGAAAAGGTAGGGATCAACACCAAGCTCAAGCCAAAGGTGCTGAGGAACATGACCATAACCACCCCATCTAACTGAGGCAGCCAGGTCGATCAACACCAAGCTCAAGCCAAAGGTGCTGAGGAACTCTCAGAAGTGTTTCCGTCCCCTTGCGGGGAAAAGGTAGGGATCAACATGGAACCATCAAGCCAAAGGAGGTAAACCCAAACAGCATCCGGTTTCCGTCCCCTTGCGGGGAAAAGGTAGGGATCAACTAGCCATCCGTCATACCCCTCAGGGACTGGGGGGCGTTTCCGTCCCCTTGCGGGGAAAAGGTAGGGATCAACGCAACATTATCGAAGTCCTTAAAAAGGAAATTCACCCAGTGGTTTCCGTCCCCTTGCGGGGAAAAGGTAGGGATCAACGTCGAGTCCCAGACCACGTCATCCGGGACGCTTGGGTGGTTTCCGTCCCCTTGCGGGGAAAAGGTAGGGATCAACCACGTACCGGACCGCTGGCGTGTGCCAGATACAGTTGGTTTCCGTCCCCTTGCGGGGAAAAGGTAGGGATCAACGAGGTACAAAATGAAACCGGTGCTCACTATCATCATGAAGAGTTTCCGTCCCCTTGCGGGGAAAAGGTAGGGATCAACCCTACCCCCGGAAAAGGCTGAATCCATAAGGTTTTCAAGGTGCGTTTGCGAGGGAGTACGGAGACTTCCCGAAACAGATATTAACACTGCTTCGCCGGATAAGCGCAAGTCGGGAAATTCGCTGTTTTGAGGGCATTATGTCACGTTTTTGGGTCAATTTGGGCAAGCAGTTCTAGATTCCTCTTAAAGCCTGGTGTTGCCAGGGGAAAGCTAACAACGGCTCGCCCCGACAGATTGCGCACAAAACTTTACAATTCCTGCCGCCCCCCGTCGGCCAGGGATCCCATCCCAGCGCTGGTCTGTCTAGACTGGAAGACAGCCCTATGGGGATCCCTATGCGCATTGGTGTGCCCAAAGAGATCAAGGAGCAGGAGTTTCGCGTTGGCCTGACGCCGGCGGCGGTGCGGGCTCTGACGGAGCAGGGGCACCAGGTGTGGGTGGAGACCCAAGCTGGCCAGGGGGCGGGCTTTAGCGACGAAGACTACCAAAAAGCGGGGGCCAAGCTGGCCGCCACCCCTGAGGAGATCTACCGGCAGCAGTTGGTGGTGAAGGTCAAAGAGCCCCTGCCCGCCGAGTATCCCCTGCTCCACCCGGATCTGATCCTGTTTACCTATTTGCACCTGGCGGCCAGCCGCGAGCTGACTCAGGCCCTGCTGCGTTCGGGGGCCACCTGCCTGGCCTACGAGACGGTGGAGCTGGCCGATGGATCCCTGCCCCTCTTGATGCCCATGAGCATGATTGCCGGGCGGCTGTCGGTGCAATTGGGCGCCCACTACCTGACTCGCCAGCAGGGGGGGCGAGGCGTGCTGCTGGGCGGGATCCCGGGGGTGCCGCCGGGGCGGGTGGTGATCCTGGGCGGGGGAACCGTGGGCACTGAGGCGGCCAAAATGGCCGTTGGCCTGGGGGCGCGGGTGCAGATTTTGGACATTAACCTGCAGCGGCTGAACGAGCTGGAGCTGATTTTTGGCTCGCGGGTAGAGCTGCTCTACAGCACGGCCCAAAGCGTGGAAGAGTGTGTTCGCGAGGCCGACCTGCTGGTGGGGGCAGTGCTGGTGCCGGGAAGGCGGGCGCCGGTCTTGGTGGGAGAAGAGTTGGTGGCCCAAATGCGTCCTCGCTCCCTCATTGTGGATGTGGCGGTGGATCAGGGGGGGTGCATCGCCACCACACGGGTTACCACCCATGCCCAGCCGGTTTACGAAGCCCACGGGGTGTTGCACTACGGCGTTCCCAACATGCCGGGGGCTGTCCCCTGGACTTCGACCCAAGCGCTGGTCAACGCCACTCTCCCCTACATCCTCAAGCTGGCCAACCTTGGCCTGGCCGCTGCTTTGGAACAAGACCCAGCCTTGGCCAAAGGGCTAAACGTCAGGGCAGGCAAGCTCATCCACCCGGCGGTGCGAGCCACCTTTCCAGACCTGGGCTAGCTCAGGCAGGGGTTGGCTCCCTGGGGAGAGATGCTACTGTCGCCAGGACAGGACATAGCGCTCCAGAGCCGCAAAAAAGGTGTAGAGCAAAATGCCCATAATGCCGAGGGCAACCAAACCCGCAAAGGCCAAAGGCACATCAAAAGAAGAACTGGCCGACACGATCAGGTAGCCCAGCCCCTGGTTGGAAGCCACCGTCTCCGAGATCACCGAGCCGACAAAAGCAAAGGAGATGGCCACTTTCAACGAGGCAAACAGGTAGGGCATGCTGTGGGGTAGCCCCACCTTGGTGAAGATCTCCCAAGAGCTGGCCCCCAGCGAGCGCAGCACATCTCGCATCTCGGCTTCCACCGTCTCCAGCCCCACCGCCACATTGACTGCAATGGGGAAAAAGGCCAGCAAAAAGGCCGTGATCACCGCCGGGATCGTGCCCAAGCCAAACCAAATCGCCAGCAGTGGCACCAAAGCCACCTTTGGGATGGTGTTAAACCCCACCAGCAGCGGGTACAAACACAGATGGGCCAGGCGGGAGCTGCCGATGATCGATCCCAGCAATATCCCCCCCACCAAAGCCAGCGCAAAGGCCAGCAGCGTCGAAGTGAGGGTGGTTAGGGAGTGACGCAGAATCACCGGGCTCCACTGGTTCATGGCTGCGAGGATCTGGGTGGGCGCCGGCAGAATGAAGCGAGGAACGTTGAACAGCCCCACCCCCACCTGCCAGAGCACAAGGGTCAAAACGATGGTGACAGCGGGCAAGACCACAGAAGCCGTTTGGGTCTGCAAAAATCGGTCAAATGATTTTTTCATGGGATCCCTCGGCAGAAATGCGCGGTAACCTGTCCAGCAAACCTTTCCAGATTTTTTGGATCAAGGGCTCTTTGGCCTAATATCTGCGCCGAATGTGCTGGCGCACTTCCGAGACCAAGCGGTGAAACTCGTCCGTCAGGCAGATCTCCAGCGGGCGTGGACGGGGCAGATCCACTTTGAGGGAAAAGATGATCTCGCTCGGTCGTGGCCCCATCACATAAATGGTATCGGAGAGGAAAACCGCCTCCCGCAAATCGTGAGTGATCAAAATGGCGGTGCAGCCGGTGCGCAGCCACAGCCGCTGCAACATTTCCCACATATCCTCGCGGGTAAAGGCATCCAAAGCGGCAAAAGGTTCGTCCAACAACAACAGCTCCGGCTGATGGATCAAAGCGCGGCACAGGGAAGCCCGCTGCCGCATTCCCCCAGAAAGCTGCCAAGGATAGGCTTTCTGAAAACCCTCCAAGCCCACGGTGGCCAGCAGCTCCAGCGCCGACTTCTCGTGCTGGGCCAGGTTTTGCTTGAAGGTGCGCTTGTAGGGCTCTACCACCTCCAACGGCAGCAACACGTTCTCCAGGGTTGTGCGCCAGGGCAGCAGCACCGGGTTTTGAAAGGCCATGCCCACACTCTTCAGGGGGCCGGCGATGGGCTGCAACTGAAAGTAGAGGGTGCCGCCATGGTCAGTGTTCAGGCCGGCCATCATCTTCAAAAGAGAAGTCTTGCCACAGCCGCTCGGCCCAACAATGGAGACAAACTCCGAGTGGGCAACAGAAAAGCTGACGTCGCGGATGATCGTGATTGGGGATCCCTTGGTGGGGTACTGCAGCGAGACGTGGCGCAACTCCAGAACGGGCTTGCCCGAAACAGCGGGGGAAGATAACCCACTTTGAACTACCCTCTGCGACTCCAACATTGACTCAACTCCAATGATTTTCATAGTGGCCCAAGTGAGGGCTGATCCCCCTGATCCAGACAGATGATGGCGGGAGCAATGAGGGTTGCAGGCCGGTTTATCTCGATTGGTATGGCCAACCCCATCCCCACTACATCAGAGAGAGGGGCAGCCAGCTGTGTTGCCAGATACTTTGTGGGCCGGTGAGGTCCCCCCATGTTCAGCTTCAGGAGATGTGGGATCCCCGAGGGCCCGGTCATCGAAGACAGTGACTGTCTATCAAGTAAAGCCCCGCCTACTGATGTTCGAAGACGTTACTGAAGCCCAACAGATCCAGCTCTACCAAAGTAGGCAAATGTTGGAAACACTGCTGCGCCAACTCCCAGCGTTCTTCCCGCCGTAACATCTCCGCCAACTTGTGGCGCACCGGGATCAAGTAACGAACATCGTTGGCCGCGTACTCCAACTGCTCCGGCGAGAGGGCCTGGACGTTTCCCCAGTCGGAGCTCTGGGCAGTTTTATTCAGCTCCACCCCGCACAGCTCGCTCACCACATCTTTGAGGCTGTGTTTGCTGGTGTAGGTGCGGGCCAGTTTGCTGGCAATTTTGGTGCAAAAGACGGGCCACGCCCGGATCCCCAGGTGATAGCGCAGCATCGCCAGGTCAAAGCGGGCGTAGTGGAAAATCTTTTCAATGTTGGGATCCGTCAGCAGCCCCGCCAGAAGGGGGGCCTGCTTTACTCCACGGCTCAACCGCAACAACACCACCTCGCCGGCAGGGTTGGCGATTTGCACCACGCAGAGCCTGTCCCGCTGCGGGATCAACCCCATCGTCTCCGTATCCACGGCCAAGTGGGGTTCCCCGGCCAGGGCCTTTGCCACTGCAGGGGTGAGATCTTCGTCACAGAGCTGGAAAGGTTGCAGGCCCACTCACGATCTCTCAAAAGGATGTTTTGGCCGTTCAACCAAGCGGCGAAGGTCGGGTAGCTACCAGCTAGACTTGACCACACCTGGCAATAAGCCTCTGTGGGCCATTTCCCGCAGGCTGTTGCGGCACAGGCCGAAATCGCGGAAGTAACCCCGGGGACGCCCGGTTTTCCAGCAGCGGTTGCGCAGGCGGGTGGGCGAGCTGGCCCGAGGGAGTTTTTGCAGTTGGGCGTGCAGCTCCATGCGGGTGGCCTGGTCGATGTTGGGATCGGCCATGGCCGCCTTGAGTTGTTGGCGCTTCTCCCGGTATTTTTCGACCAAGCGTTGGCGCTTTTTCTCCCGCTCGATCATGCTTTTTTTAGCCACGGCTCACCTGTTTCCCCAATTTTTCGGCTTTACTAGGATAGCGGGCAACAACAATCTGCAGCAAGGGATCCCCGGTGGGATTCCCGTGGTCGACTGCTTGCCCTTGCGGCGATCTAGCTGTACAGGCCAAGTTGAGGGTGGGGGATGGCCCTTTCCAAAGTAATTTCGTTCATCGCTGCCAAGTTCAAGGTTTCCCCGGAGCAGATCGAAGCCGCCCGCGTGGTCATTTACAGACCGCCGGCGTTGCTGGCCGTGCTCAAGTCGGTTCCGCCGCTGCCCAAAGAGGTGCTGGCGGATCCCAGCTTGACCTACGCCTACCCTGCCCCCTTTATCGAGTGGTCGAAGCGGATGCACGGCCTGGCGGAATGGGACGATGTGCCCGCCCTCAGCTACGCCGACTACGTGGCGCAGATGGAGCTGGCCTTCATGCCGACGGACATTGCTGTCGAGGCCACCAACAAGGACTAGCGCAGGCGAAAAACCCGTTCTGAGGCCTGGCGGACAAACTCCTTGAGCCAGCCCGATTTTTGGGCGCTCTCCACCTGGGCCTTGACCACTGCCTGCATCCCCCCTTCCCCCCAGCTTTGGTTGCGCTGGAAATACTCGATGAAGCTTTTGCCGGCAATGCGGGTGAGATAGCCGGCGCTGGCCGCCTGGATGGGGGCTGTCGCCAAAAAGCCAACCACGCTCACCTCAGCCACGGTGGCCAGGAGCCCGGTGGTCAGTTGGAGCGCCCCCTCCACCAGCCCCAGGCCGGCCAGGGTCTTGGCCAGCGACAGGGCCAGCTCCCGCCCCTGCTGGAGGTTCATCTTGCAGCCGTAGAGGGATCCCAGCTCCACCACCATCTGGGCGTTGATGGCGGCAATGGCCAGCAGATCCAGCGCCGGGATGGGGTTGGCAAAGACCACGCCGGTCACGATCCACTGAAAGCGGTCGATCACCTCCTCCGCCTGGCGGCGCAACTGCGCCTGGATGATCCGCTTGGCCTCTTCGCCCAGTTGCTGGGATTGCAGCAGGGCATTGTCCAACGCCAGGGATCCCCCCTCGGCGTAGAGCACCGCCTGGACGCGATCCCGCACCGCCGCCACCTCCGGTTCCGGCTGCCAGGTTTGGGATCCCACCTGTACAGGGGCTGGAGCAGCGGCGGCCGGCAGCACATCTTCCGGTTGGATCAAGGGGTAAACCCGTTCCCGCAGCCGTTGCAGCAGGAGCCGCCGTTCTTCGGGGGTGTAACGGTCGATTTTGTTGAGCACCAGCAGAGCCCGCTTGCCCAGGGCGATCAACCGACGCAAGGGATCCACCTCCGACCGGCGCAGATCCCCGTCCACCACCACCAGCAGCAGATCGGCAGCTTGGGCCTGGGCCTGCGCCTCCTCTTCCCGCATCGCCCCTGCCGGCCCGATCTCCAAAATGCCCGGACAGTCCACGATCTGCACCGGGTGGGGGATCCCGGGCAGGTCCCAATCGTAAACCGCCACCGCCTGCGTGGTGCCCAGCGTTGCCCCCACCGCCCCCACCCGCCGCCCCAGCAGCGCGTTCACCAGCGAGGTTTTGCCCGCCGATCCGGTGCCGAAAACCACCACCTTCAGTTGCGGCTGGGCCAACTGTTGGGCCAGCCGGGCCGACCGTTCCGCCAGCGCCGCCCGCGCCACCTGATCCTGGATCTGCGCCATCTGAGCTTCTAGTTGCGCCAGGTTGCGCCGGGCTGCCTCCCACTTCTCGGCAGGAGTTGCCGGGGGAGCTGGCCTGGGAAGCCTCTCGGTTTTAGGGGCGGGGCGGAACAGAAACAAGTAGTAGATGGAAGCGGCCAAAAACACCAGCAGCAGCAACACCAGCACCCCGATCAACAGCCCCCCCAAAATCGGGTGGTAGCGGGTGGCGTAGTACAGATCCAAAAACGATTGGATCAGCCAGACGATCAGGCCCGCGAACGAGGCCAACAGCGCCAACAGCAGCAGCAAGCGCAGATAGGGAACTGTTCGCATAGGGATCCAGGGCCACAACCGTTCGCGTCAGCGGGACGGAGTCCTTTTGACTTTACCCGCGGCTAAGCATGTCCAACTACTCAGATCTCGCCTGTCGGCAGCACTGCCCCTGCAGCCCGCTCCTCTTGTTCACAGCGGGATCCCCCCTCCCCTTTCAGGATCTGTATGGCCTGTGGATCCCCATCCACTTTCACCTGCAGATGGCGCAACTGCCAGGCTGAGCCGGCCACCCCCCGCTCCGACTCCACAGCCACCTCGCCGGTGCGCCGGGATCCCGTGATCAAAAAGGACAGACAGGCCCAGCCGGCTTGCTCATCCTCTTGAAAGCGCAGCCGCGAGGGCCAGCCCGGACGCAGGGGATCCCCCAGCCGCTCCACCACCACCGCAGTCTGTTCGAGCCGCTCCACCGCCAACTGGTAGGTGCGATAGGCGCCTGAAGCCCGGATCCCATTCCAGACCAGGATCCCTGCCCCCGCCAGCCCCAAGCCCAGCACCGCCAGCAGGCCCAGACAGCCGCATCCACAGCAGCCCAAAGGGGCGGCACAGCCGACTTTTTGGGGGCTTTCCGACACAGCCAATCGCAGAAGTAGGACGCCCCCAAACTAACACAGAACGGCTGCGCTGCCCCCTGAGGGGGGAGCCAGCTCTCCCTTGGCAGGGATTGCAGAAAGTAAAGTCTGGACAGGCCTACGCCATTTGTCGGTAGTTGCAAGGCCTCTTCGTTTCCGTATTACTACAGACAGTGGCTCGAAAAAATAGGATGTCGGCCAAGTTAAGCAAGTTCAGACAAGCCATTTGCAAGTTTAATTTTGCACTGCCCCATCAATGGGATCCCTAAGTATCCAATTGCTGCTCCGGCTTCGAGTTAGACGTGAAAGTCTAACGCATCGCCGATCCTAGGTTTCTCTCCGCATGGGATCTGAGCAAAGTCGAAGCTTATAAACCCGTGAAAGGCCCGGGATCTTGGGCAGCGAAAAAGCCGGCAAAGTGCGTATATCCAATCCGCCATTCGGCGGAGTCCATTTCAGAGGGTCTTGCCGAGAATGAAACCAGCGAAAAGTCTCAATCCAAGAGCATACCCACCATGAGCGAGATCAAAAGCACGATTGTGCAGCAAATTATTCAAACTGCCATGATGACCGGTCTGCTTACCGCTGCTCAGGAACACGAACTTAACGTCAAAGTCTTCCAAGAGGATTGCTCCGAGGCTGACCTCTTCCTGCTGCGCCGCCTGCACCGCTGCCTACGCCAGGGATCCATCCGCCGGATCCCGGCTTTGCACAACACCATAGCCGTTGGCCGCTTTGGCCCTCCCTTGCGCCCGCTGCCCGACAGAGCCGAAGAGGCACAACTCCAGCCGGCAGGGCTAAGCGTAGTGCGCAATCCCAAAGTTGGCTGATGGTGGTGCCGGGGGGCGTCTTCTACTTCGGAGAAACAACTGCCGGCAGGGGATCCGGTCGCAGCAGCCGCTGACAGAGCTGGGCGATCTGGGTGGGGCTGGCTTCGTCCAGCCAGCGGTGAAAAGCTTGGGATTCTTGAATGCGGCCCAGCAGCCGTGTTGGGATCTGCTCCGGCCCCTCCAATTCCGCCAGCCACTGCCAGGGCAAGCCGGTTGTCGCCGCCAGGACATGGGGATCCCATTGTCCCGTCCGCCCCAATTCCTGGAGTCGGGCGATTTGGTGGGGGAGGCGCTTCCAGTGATGACCAGAAGCGGCCAGGATCAGCGTTTGCGGCTGCACCTGCTGCAGCAGTTGGGCTAGATTTGCCGGCAGCCAGGGCCAGCGGGCCAGCAGCAGAGCTGTTTTTGCCGACGGGAGGAAGTCTTGCTCGAGAGGAAGGGCCTGCCCATCGTAGCGGAAGACTTCTTGGAGGGAATCCGGCAGGGGGCGTTGCCGGTAATCCTGGATCCGAAGGCTGGGGGCGGAAACGGTGGGCGCCTGCCAGTCGCCAGAGGGGCGCACCGCCAGCACTTTGCCCTGCCAGGGCTGCTCGGCTTCCAACTGCAGGGCGATGTCCAAGGCCTGGCATGCTTGCCACCGCTCCAGCTCTTCGCCGGCTTCCCAAAACCAGAGGGCACGGGATCCCAGCTCAAACTTCAGGTGGCGGCCATTCTGGGAAGCCCTCAGCCTGACGCTGCCGCGGCGAACGTTCATCAAGGCTACGACAGGGTTGGGGTTGCCGTGGCCAAAGGGCTGCAGAAGCTGCAACTGCCGATACACCTCGTCCAGCTCTGCCACCCCATCCCGGCCCTGAGAGGCCAACCGCTCCCAATCGATAACAATCTCCACCGCCAAGGCGCGAGCTTGGCGATCCGGGCCGACCCGCGCGGCCAGCTCCCGCCGCAAAGCCAGTTGTACGGCGGCCAGGCAGGACAGATCCACTTGGATCCCAGCGGCCATGGGGTGGCCGCCTCCCCCCAGCAAGAGGGGACGCACAGCCTCGATGGCCTCCACCAGGTTCACCCCCGGAATCGAGCGGCCCGAACCATAGCCCCGTCCCGTCCTCTCGTCTTTGGCAATCAACACCGTCGGGCAACCGTACTGCTCCGCCAAGCGCGCCGCGGCGATCCCCAAAACCCCCGGATTCCAGCCGCTTCCGGCCAAAACAATTGCCCGCTCCCGCGCCAGATCCAAGCTCTCCACCTGTTGGCTGGCCTCTTGCAGAACCTGTTGGGTGAGTTGCCGACACTCCTCATTGAGGGCAACGAAATGCTCCACCAGCGTCTGGGCCCGCTGCGGATCCGAGGTGGTCAACAGCTCCACCGCTAGGCTGGCATCGTCCCAGCGACCAATGGCGTTCAGCTTGGGGGCAAGGCGAAAGGCGATGTCCTGGGCTGTCGGCGTTCCTGAGGATTGGCTGTTGCTCACCCAATCCAAAAGAGCCCGCAGCCCCGGACGCTGGGTGTTGGCCAGCACGGGCAGGCCCCGCTGCACCAGGTAGCGGCACTCCCGCTGCAACACCGCCACATCGGCCACGATCCCCACCGCCACCAGATCCAGGTACTCTTCTACACCAGGGATCCCCAGCGCTTGGTAGAGGGCCTCCGCCAGCTTGTAGGCCACCCCCACCCCCGGCAGAAAGCGCAGCGGGTGTTCCTCTGGCAGGCGCAGCGGGTTGACCACCGCATAGGCAGGGGGCAAGGGATCCGGCAGGGCGTGGTGATCCGTCACGATCACGTCCACCCCTTGGGCTTGGGCCAGAGCAATCTCGGCAGCATTGCCTATGCCGCAATCCACCGTCAGGAGCACCTGGCAGCCTTGATCCAGCACCTGCTGCAGCCGCTGAGGGTTCAAGCCATGCCCTTCGGTGCTGCGCAGCGGTAGAGTGAACTGGACTCGGAAGCCCAAGGTTTGTAGCGCCGAGAGCAAGAGGCTGGTGGCGGTAACGCCATCGCAGTCGAAGTCTCCCCAAATGCAGAGGGTTTCTCCTCTTTTTCTTGCCTGCAACAGCCGCGCCACCGCCCGCTCCAGATCCGGCAGGGATCCCGCTGGCGTGGGAGAATACTGATTAGGATCGACAAAAGCCCGCGCCTGTTCTTGGCTGTGCAACCCCCGCAGAGCCAGCACCTTGGCCGCATACTTGCCGTACTCTCGGCTCAGCTCCGGATCAAATTGAGGCGGGGTGGGCAGCAGCTCCCAGCGGTATTCCATGCAAGCTCGACAGGAATAAAACTCCCTGGGAGCCTATCAAAAACTGCTCAGGGAGAAAAGCAGCTTGGGATCCCGGAAAGCAAAAGCCGGGGTGAGCGATCCCTGCCAACCTGCTATTGACAGCAGTGAGAGGCCACGCAGCAAGGGGAGGGGTGGGCGTGGTCATGGGTGGCACAGGCTTGGCTGCAGTAGAGTTGGCCTTCGTAGCGATAGCCTTGGCTGCTTTCGAAGCTGCAGTTGCAGTGGTCACAGGCGCAACGAACAAGGGTGGTAGCAGACATGATTTTTTCTCCTTGCTTGAACTGAGGGATCCTTTTGTCGAAGATCCGTGTTGCTATACCCTAGCAGTTGCTCGGCAGCGGCGCCGGAACAAGAATCAGACTCATTTGTGACGATTTCAAATCGCAGCAACCACAACTCCCCTCTCCCAAAGGGAGAGGGGCTGGGGGTGAGGGTATCCTGGCTGAGGTTAAGAGAAGCCCATAGCCCTCTAGCCGGTTATTGACTATGATGCGGGCGTGAGGTGTGAATAAGTACCTAGGTGATGGCCACCCAAAGGATTTGCTTTGCCCAAGTCTCAGATGTTCACCTAATGCCGGAGACAGGGTGCCGCTGCTGGTGGATGTCCGATTCCCCCCGCCGCCAGTTGGAAGCTGCCGTTGCCCATCTCAACCAAGTGCCGGATCTGGACTTTGTGGTGTTCACCGGCGATTTGGTGGATCAAGCCGATCCGGAGAGCTTTGAGGTGTTCCAGGAGATCCTCGCCCAACTGCGGGTGCCCTACTACCTCAGCCTCGGCAACCACGATATCGACACCTTGGGGAGGGAGGGGCGCTTCAACCGGGAGCAATTTATCCGCTGGTGCCAACGTCAATTTCCGTTGCCCCTTGCCCCCACAGGCTATGTCGATTACAGCCTTTCCCCCCTGCCTGGGATCCGCTTGATTGCCCTCGATGCCAGCCTGGGCCAGTTCCCTCTGCCCCAGGGCGTGCTGCGCCCCGCGCAACTGCGCTGGCTAGGCGAACATCTACGAGCGGTGCCGGAGGAATGGCTGATCCTGCTCATCCATCAGCCTCCCTTTATCTCCCCCACCCAAATGGATGCGGTTTTGTTCCGCAAGTACCGGCTTCGCAGCGAGCAAGCTGTAGCTCTGCATACCCTCTTGGCCGACCACGGGCGGGTGGTGGCAGTGTTGAGTGGACATCTGCACGTGCCGAAGGTCTATGTGCAGGACGGAATCCCCTACCTGACAGCGCCGCCTCTGGTGGGGCCGGTCTCCGCTCTGCGCGTGTTTGAGTTGGACGTCAACCCACGGCGAGGGGTGTTGCGCTACCACTGGGTTCACCTGCCGGAGCCGGATCCCAGACCTCTCTGGCATGGCCTGGTCATGGGAGTTCGGCGGGATCGCTGGGGACAAATCCCCCTGCGGGCCAAAGGATCTCGATCCCTGCCCGCCGTTGCCCAGTAGCCAAAAATCCTAAACCTTGACCGAATTAGTGTAGATTAAAAAGGCAAAGAGCCTTGGATTCGATGTCTTCCCCCTATGACTGCAACCCTTTCTTCCTCCGGCCACTGGGAGCTGGCGGCTCAGGCGTTACGAGAGCAGTATCAGCCGCAGGTAGCTTCTCTGAGCGAGCGATTTGAGCCTTTGTCGGCGAGCGACCTGCTGGCCTGGGCCGTTGCGGAGTTTGGGGACGGGCTGGTGCTGGCCTGCAGCTTTGGACCGGAAGATCTGGTTCTCATCGATCTGCTCACGGCCATTCGCCCCCAGGTGCGCGCCTTTTTCCTGGATACCGATTTTCACTTCCCGGAAACCCTGCAACTGCAGCAGCAGGTGTTGGCCCGTTACCCCCATTTGCAGCTGGAGATCTTCAAACCGCTGCTCACCCCCGAAGAGCAGGCGGCGCAATATGAGCCGGAGCTGTACCGCACCAACCCTGACCTCTGCTGCAGCCTCCGCAAGGTAGAGCCCCTGAATCGCGCCCTGGCCAACTGCACCACCTGGATTACGGGAATGCGCCGCGAGCAATCCCCCACCCGCGCCGATATCGGCAAGGTGCAGTGGGATGGCAAGCGCAACCGCCTCAAGCTCAACCCGCTCGCCGACTGGACAAACGGCCAAGTCTGGAAGTACATCCTCGACCACGGGATCCCTTACAACCCCCTCCACGACCGCAACTATCCCAGCATCGGCTGCATCCACTGCACGGCGCCGGTGGAGCCGGGAGCGGATCCCCGCTCTGGCCGCTGGAAGGGCACAGCCAAAACCGAGTGCGGCCTGCACACCTAGCCTATGAACCCTTCGCCTGTCCTAGAGGTGGCTCAGTTTGAAGTCAGCCCCGGCTCTGAAGCCGCTTTTGAGGCTGCCATCGCGCAAGCCTTTGTCTACCTACAACAGACCGATGGCTATCGGCAGCACCAACTGCAGCGCTGTTTAGAGCACCCTCAGCAATACCTGTTGCTGGTACACTGGGGATCCCTGGAGGCCCATTTGGTTAACTTCCGCCAATCGGAAAACTTTGTCCGCTGGCGCGCCCTCCTCGAGCCCTACTTTGCTCGGCCACCGCAGGTGTTGCATTACCAACTGCTGCCGGGGTTGACCTGATCAGAGGCAGCGCGAGCCTAGGGTTGCGCTGGTGCTGCAAAGCAATGGCGGCCTTCCCAGTCCAGGAGCAACTGGGGTGGGGGGAGTGCTTGCCGACGGGAGCGCAAAGCTCTTGCTACCCTAGTCGAAGGATGGTTTCGTGGTTGGCCAAGGTAGAGGAGCATGACTCTAGTCAATGATATGCTGGACTATACTGAAAATAATGCCCAGTATGTTCAGTATGGCTGCTTGGTATGGCTAGGTATGTAAAA